>CALKWO010000133.1 GCA_938003875.1 uncultured bacterium | reverse complement strand
TCATGTTTTTTGTATCTAAGAAATGAATTGTAAAACATTTGTATTTTTGGAAGGAGAGAGGCTGAATGAAAAAGATTAGTCTTCTTGTTTTCATTCTTATGTTGGCTGTAGTTTTCACTACAAGTTGCTGCCCTGCTGCTCGCCATGAAGAAAAACCTGTTGTAAAAAAACAAGTTCCCAAAGCTGCGAAAGTAGAAGAGCAACAAGAAGTATTCGTTGGACAGGGTTGTGATGTATGCAGTCTGATTAAAGTTGTTGCTTCTGCACCTAAAGAAGCAGTCATTGGCCAGACCTACCAGTCTGATGTTGATGTAACTGCTCTTCAGCATGCTGGCGAAGTGAAGCTCATCACAAGAATACCTCCTAATTTGAAGTATGTCAAGAGCGAGCCTCCTGCCACTGTAGAAGGTAATAAGCTGGTCTGGGATTTAGGTTCTATGAACAAAGACCAGGTAAGAAAAATTCAGGTATGGTGGACTCCTGATCAAGAAGGAAAACATTGGATTTGCTACGTAGCTATGGCATTCCCCAGATATTGTGTTGAAACACTCGTCGGAAAGCCTTTGCTCGCTATTTCCAAAAAAGGTCCTGCTACTGCCAATCTGAACCAAGAAATTACCTACACCGTTGTTGTACAAAACAAAGGTACAGCAGTTGCTAGAGGCGTAGTCGTTACCGATCAGATTCCTGAAGGTCTTGTCCATGCCAGTGGCAAAAATACTTTGACTTTCGAAGCTGGTGATCTTGCACCCAATGCTTCCAAGGAATTTACCGTTCCCGTCAAAGCCATGGTCAGAGGCAATGTTTGCAACGTAGCCTCCGCTCGTTCAACCAATGCTGGTGAAGTTTCTGACAAAGCCTGCACCCAGATTTTGAAGAAAGACGTTGTCGTTTCTCTGAATTGTCCTAAGGACGGTCTCGTAGGAACAAGAGCCAACGTAAGCTTTGGTGTACAGAATACAGGCGATACTACTTTGACCAAAGTCGTTGTTGAACTCGAATATCCTGCTGCTGTCAAAGTCCTTTCTTCTGATTGTCAAACCACTTCCATGGGCAACAAGGTTGTCTGGAATGTTGGCGAACTCAAAGCTGGTGCTCAAGTCAATTGTAACAATGCAGTTGTTGCAGAAACCGAAGGCAATCATTGTGTAAAACTCACTTTGACAACAGCCGAAGGAATTACACAGACTGCTAGTTGCTGCACATTGTGGAAGGGCGTTCCCAAATTACAGATTCAGAAAACAGCTCCTCCTACTGCAAAGTTTGATAGTGAATTCACCTATAATATCGTAGTTAAGAACATTGGAACAGGCGTTGCTAAAAACGTCAAAGTCACTGATCCTTTACCTTCTCAAGTCAGTCATCCCAGAGGTGCTCAGTTACAATACACCATTGGTGACCTGAATCCCAATGATTCCAGAACCATCCAGATTCCTGTCAAAGCAGTCAATGTTGGAGTCGCCAAAAACTGTGTTCAGGCAACTGCCGATAATGCAGAACCAGTCAATGCATGTGCTGATACACTGATCCAGAAACATGCTGCCAAGCTTGCTTTGAATTGCATGGAAGAAATGTTCCTTGGCAAACGAGGTGCCAACAAAATCGTTTTGGCCAACACTGGCGATGTAGCTCTGACCAATGTCGTAATCACCGCTATGTGGACTACCCAATTGACTCTGATTTCTGCAGAAGGCAATCCTAATGTAGCAGGAAATCAGGCTGTTTGGAACGTTGGTTCTTTAGCTGCTGGTGCAGAAAAAGTCATCAACATGGAGATTATGTCCAAATTTGCTGGCAAACATTGTATGCAAGTTTCAGCCGTATCTGCAGAAGGCATCAATGAAAGAGTAGAATGCTGCACACTTTGGAAAGGCTTCCCCGCTCTGTTACTGGAAGTAATTGACACCGAAGATCCTCTCTTGATGAACGAAGAAACCACCTATGTGATCGAAGTGACCAACCAGGGTACTGCTCTGGACCGTCAGGTTCAGATCGTGGCTATCTTCCCTGCTGAAACCAATCCTGTTCAAGCTGCTGGTGATACACAAGGTTCTATCCAGGGCAAGAGAGTCGTGTTTGCTCCTTATCCAGTACTCGAACCCAAACAGAAGATCAAATTCACCATTCGTGCCAAAGCTGTATCCAAAGGTGATTCCCGTCTGACAGTTGAAATGAGTTCCGAACTTCTCACCAAACCTGTCAAAGAAGAGGAAAGCACCCAGGTTTACTAAAACACGGATAAGAATGGTTTATTCCATTCTATGATCAGAAAAAGCCGGCAGTTCACTGCTGGCTTTTTTTATTGGATGAACAAGCCTTGCAATGAAAGGAACAAGAATTAATTACGGCTTGCGCCAGTTGAAAAGCTTTTAATCTTTGGCCTGAAAGGCCTATATATACCAGCCCAGGGTAATTATTTTATATTGAATTAAAAATGGGGAATATTTGTCCTCGTAATTTTTATGACTAGAAAGCTTATTCTATAAGCAATTGCCTTCTAACACCCCGCTAAATTGCCAGGCGATAGACTGGTCAGTTTCAACAGAAATGCTAGAAACGTAAAAAATATTTTTTATAAAAAATTAAAAATACAATTCTATATCAATAATAAACTTATAAATATTCAAATCACAATTTTATAAATTTATATTGCATTTATTTCTTATATTTACTAGGATACAAAGTATTCGAATCAATTTAGCTAACAATATATATCATTTTATAAAAACAAAATAATATAATTTATTTTTTATCAAAGAGATACATAAATATAATTCGAATCAATTTAGCTAACAGGAAATCAAATGACAATATATCAAGCAAATTTATTAGATAAGAAGTCCTATGCTTCTTTATTATCCGATATTCAATCTATTTTGGAAACTCAAAAGAAGCGGACTGAAAAAGTACAGAATCTAATTAAGGTACAAACTTATTGGCTAATGGGAGAGAGAATTTCTAGGGAAGTTCTCCACGATGAAGAGCGTGCATCCTATGGGCAGCAACTCATTAAATTTTTATCCCAAGATATAAAAATTTCTGTTAGACAACTCAATGTAATGATTCAATTTTATAGAATTTATCCTATAGTACAACATCTTTCTCCTGAGCTTGGTTGGAGCCACTATCTTGTTCTTATCTCAATCAATGACCCAAATATTCGTCGATTTTATGAGGTCAAAACCATTGCAAATCGTTGGACTGTCAGAGAACTACGTCATCGTATCCAACAGAACGAATATCAAAAAAGTTGTAAGGATATACATATTGAAGTTCTCCCTCCACGGCAAATCCCCAAAATACAAGAAGTAGTTAAAGATACTTACGATTTTAGTTTTCTAGAACTTTCAGAAAACTATAGTGAACAAGAAATGGAACAAGCCCTACTCCAACATATTGGCCGTTTTTTGATAGAACTTGGTTATGGCTTTGCTTTCGTTGGAAGCCAGTACAAAATTATTATTGGAGAGCAAATTCATCGATTGGATCTTCTTTTTTTTCATATACCACTTTGCTGTTATATCCTTGTCGACCTCAAAATAGAAAAATTTTGTGATCGTTTTGTAGGACAAATGAATAAATATCTAACATATTTTCGTGAAAGAGAATGCTACCCCTATATGAAAGATCCGATAGGGCTTCTTATTTGTAAAGAAAAAGAAAGTAACGAAGTCCATTATGCTTTAGGGCGTCTAAATGAAGAGATATTTGTGGCAGAGTATCGTTGTTGTCTTCCTAAAGAAGATGAGTTATCTAAGCATTTAAACAATTTTATACTACCTAAAGTTACATTTAGGTCTCGACAATTGCATACTCTTAAAAAAATTCCAATTGACATGACTTTTAGTATTCACGAATACAAAAAAGTTGCGAATATTTCCTTAGCAACTGCTCGCCGTGATTTAAAAGAATTAGTGGAACAAAAAAAAGTACTTCGTAAAGGTTATGGTAAAAACACAGTATACAAAATTGTTGAGTGATGTAACATCTCTGAAACCATCCTTCTAAAACTATTAGAAGAGGAGGAAAAAATGGCTTATATCACTACTGCTGAAAGAATTGGCATTCAGAAAGGCCTTGAAAAAGGCGTACAAAAAGGTCTACAAAAAGGCAAAATTGAAGGCAAAATCGAGATGATGCTAGAAATCAAATTCGATAAACAAGGGCAGGAATTGATGAAGAAAATCCACAAAATTTCTGATCTAAAACAGCTCAATACAATATTGCAAAAGATAAAAGAGGCAAGAGACATTTCGGAAATACAAAGTTTTTTAAAGAAGTTAAAATAGCTCTGTAGGCTCTTTGTCTTGTAGCAATTCAGCAATAAAGCCTGGTGGTTTATGCCCAGGATATTGCTTTTCCTGGCTGTATAGGAAATTATAGTTTTATCGTAATCTTATCTTTAAAAACTAAGGTTATTCTATTTCTAACTAACTTTATTATAATATTTTATGTAAGAAATAAAAAACTAAGAAATATTTTTTTTCTCTTGACTTTCATGACAGAATCTACAATCTATTACTTTTGCCAATAGAGACTAACTGAATCGGATTAAAGGGTATTGACCAAAGACGCAGGGTTGCGCTGGCGTTAGACTTTTGAGCAGACATGGCTTTTTCGGCGCAACCCTGCGGCTACAATCTATTATAAGACAAGATATTAAAACTTAACACGTATGACGCTCTTCTGATTGTGTTATAGAAGTTGAACCTTATAAAATAATCTTTACAGAGATAAAAATCTCATAAATAACTATTGTATATTGAATTAAAAATGAGTAAGTTATTTAATTCTCATAGCGAAAGGAAAAAATTTGGATAAAATATTCAATATCGTCATTGGAACAGCAGGTCATATAGATCATGGAAAATCTTCTCTGGTCAAATCTCTCACAGGGATTGATCCTGATCGTCTCAAGGAAGAAAAAGAAAGAGGGCTTACTATAGACTTGGGCTTTGCACCTTTGACCCTACCTGATGGACGTGTTGTTGGGATCATAGATGTTCCTGGCCACGAAAGATTCATCAAAAATATGGTTGCTGGCGCGACTAGCATTGATTTTGTCATTCTCGTTATTGCTGCAAATGATGGTGTCATGCCTCAGACAAGGGAACATCTGGAAATTATGCAAATCCTTGGCATACAAAAGGGAATTATAGCTTTAACGAAAATAGATACTGTGGATGAAGATCTTTTGATGATGGCAAAAGAAGATATCCAGGCTGTATTGAAAGGGACGTTTTTGGAGCAGGCTCCTATTGTTGGATTTTCTAACACAACAGGGCAAGGACTGGATACGTTCAAGCGAATTTTGTTTGAAGAAATTCAAAAGATCGTTCCCCCTGTTGCCAAAGGCGTTTTCCGTATGCCCATTCAAAGGATTTTTTCTAAACATGGATATGGTACCATCATTACAGGTATACCTGTTTCAGGCAAAATACAGATCGGAGAGGAAGTGGAGATTTTGCCAGGGGAATTTTTGGGCAAAGTAAAAAAAATTCAGGCCTATGGGCAAGAAGTAGAAGAAGCAAGGGCAGGGCATAGCACTGCATTGAACGTAAAAGATTTAGACTATAAACAAATCGAAAGAGGCCAGGTTGCTGCCTGCCCTGACTATTTTGAACCAGTTACACTATTCGAGGCAAAGTTTCAATACCTGCCAGGTATACGTATGCCGCTGGAATACCTCACACCTGTCCGATTTCACACAGGAACACTCGAAGAAATGGGAAAAATCGCTATTTTAGGCAAAGAAAAGATGGAACCAGGGGAAACAGGGTATGTTCAGATTCGTATGGATCACCCTATTGTTGCTGTAGAAGGCGACCGTTTTGTGCTTCGCCTTTCTTCACCCATGATTACGATTGGAGGAGGCGTTATCATAGGAAGCTGCGGTAGAAAGCTCAAACGTTTTCGCAACAATATACAAGAACAACTCCAAGAAAAAGAAAAGGCCTTAGTGACTCCTGAAAGCAAACTGGAAGTCGAGCTAAGAAAGCAAAGCCTGGTAAAAGAAAGCGATCTTCTGAAACTAGCGCAAATGGGCAAAGAGGAATTTGGAACACTTTTGCAATCTCTTTTGCAACAAGAAATTCTTGTGCCGTTAGGTGGTAATCCAATCCGCTATATCCATAGTCAGGTATTGGAAGAAATGAAAGTACGCTTTTTCAACAAGGTAAAAGAATTCTTCGCTCAAAATCCCTATCGTATATATGTAAAAAAAACTATCCTAAAAAATTCTCTCCATTTAGAACCTATTTTAATGGAAGCTCTGGTGTCTCGTCTCGTTTCTCAAAATCTTTTAGGAGAAAAAGGGGAAAATCTTTTTATACAAGGCAGAGAAGTGGAATGGAAAGAAAAAGACAAAAAGCTCTTGCCCAAAGTAGAGAATTCTTATCTTCATACCCCCTTTTCTCCTCCTGCTCTGGAGGAAATTTCGAGGCTTATTGGAGTGCCTTTGAAAGAGATTGTTCCTTTGTTTGAATATCTTTGTGAAAAGGAAACCCTAATCGAAATTGAAAGAGACATTTTTTTTCACACGACTGCCTTAGAAGAAGTAAGAAAGCGCATTATCGAAACTATAGGAAAACATGGTGAGCTGGTTACAGCCGATTTTAAAGACCAGCTTAACACCACAAGAAAATATGCCATCCCGCTTTTAGACTATTTTGATAGAATTGGCCTCACTGTCAGAAAAGAAAGCACGAGAGTACTCAAAGCAATAAGTTCAGTAAAACTTTAGCAAAATGACTTGATTTTAGATGTAAATCCTTTATAATAAAAAATTACTGGCTCTAACAGAATCTGTGGTATTTATAATCCATAAAAAAAATAAGACTGAATACCGCCTGCTGGAGCAGATGCTATTATCATA
>CALKWO010000132.1 GCA_938003875.1 uncultured bacterium | reverse complement strand
AACAAGCTGTCTTGTATTCAATTAAAAATGGGGAAGTTATTTAATTCTCATCGCTAAATCTGATTTTCTGTTTTCCAAGGCTTCTCGTGAATTTTATAGAGTAAATACGCCCTGTGCCAGATGAGCAGTGCTATGATAATAGCATCTGCTCTAGCAGGCAGTATGTTACCACAAAACGGGAAGAACCTGAATTTTTAAGGTAGTCGGATTTCTTTCTGGCATCTTTTGCATCGGACGACTTTGCCAGATTTGGCAATGGGGTCATCTCCTTTATAGGCACAGTAAGGACACTTAAACATGACTCTATCTTTCAGCAACTGCTCTATTTTATGCAAAAATAGACCAAACTTAGGAGGTAGATCTTGCAACTGGAAAGCCTGCAAGTTGGATGTACCTGTTAAAAGCTTCTTGTCCAGGACAGGCGCAACAACCAGCTTCCATGCGTTCAATGCTTTTTCTGTATCTTTCAATATTGCAATCAGTTGTGCTTTCCAACGATTGCTGAATGCAGAGAAACCAGCTAGTTTATCTATGTTGTTGGCACTGGAACTCCATACATTCAAGGCTTCCTCAATATATTTCAGAAAAGAGCGGATTGCTTTCTCATCTTTTTCTGTAAAGTGGACAATCAATTTAGCCCGATGAAGAGATGTTCTAGCATTCTGGAGCATTTCGCTTTTTTTAGCGTCAGGGATGCCAGTCCAGTTTGTGGCCTTGTTCAGTTCATGATAGCTTAAATCCAATTGTCCGACCATTTCATAGTATCTTTTCAAGACTTCTATATTTTTTTGTCTCGTGATATAGAGGTTTTGATACATTATACAAGAATTGTCTTTACTGACAAGTGCTGAATAGACATCCTGGGATAGAACCCCCCATACATTATGTAGTTCTTGGAACCAGCTTTCCAAAGAGGTAGCGTTAGCATTCGGAGCTAAATTTTTTTTGACCATGGCCTTTAACGATAGAATGGATGCCTGATTCTTCTGGCAGATTGCTGTCCATTCATGGGTATTCTGATCTCTATCACCTATTGTTTTGGCTTTGTTGCTCATGAAAAGAGAATCCAGGCTGGAAAAGTCGCTGGATGCTTCCTTCAAATAGTTTACTGTAGCTTCTCTTGCACTGGCATTCAGCATAGAACGAACTTCAGCAGGAAGAGAAAAAACGCCTGAGCTTTTTTGTTGTGCCAGGGCTGGTAGTATAGAGATGCACAAGAAAAGAAATAGAATTTTTTTTGTGAATTTCATGGTAATTCCCCTTTAGTGTGGTAGCCAAGGAACTTCAACATACCATCTGCCTTCCTGATAGCGTCTTAAATAGAATTTTTGTGGCAAGCGGTTTTGTTTTCCTTCGTTTTCAAATAAAACCATCATGACGGTAGCCTGTTGTATTAAAGGCTTGGAATGCTTCAAAATCTTGTCTATTTGTTCCTGGGTAAGGATCTTTCTTTCTTCTGGTGAAAGATATTCTCCCTGAACGACATCGATCTGTATTTTATCCTGGACTTTTGCTTCTACATATAAGGAGTTCCAGACTTTAAGATGACGTTCCCAGTGGTAGTTGGCAAGAGATACAGCAGTAGGTGTTTTCAACCTTTCTGGATCTATGCAATCCAGCCATAGCTTATAGTTTCGCTCTTTTATGGCAGTGATATAGATTTCTGCCAGCTTTTTAGGCTCGATATCAGCAGGGACTTCTCGAATGCTATACATGAATTGCTTGATTTCTTCCATTTTTTCTTCGCCGCTGAAAATTCCACCCTCTTTGTGTTCCTTCACAAAGCGAACCAAAGAATAGTTAGGGATGAGAATATATTCAGGCTCTACTGTCCAGCCCATATAAGCTGAACCGATTTTTTGCTCTCCTGCTTCAGGAATCAGCATAGAGCAGCCTGTTATTTTTCCAGCAACTGTCCAGGAGATTTCCTGGGGAATATCTCCACTTACATGCCTCATATATCTTTTTAAGGCACCATAGGCACCCTGCCATTCCCTTCCAGATAGATGTATCCAGTAATAGCCTGTATTGGGTTTCCCTACATACAGCCACTGAACACCATTTTCTTTGAATTCGTTTCTAGGGTATTCTATTCCTTCTAAGATTACCCATCTTCCCTGATAGTCTTCTACATCGGTCTCTTCAGGAGAATATATAGGAAATGGGTTTACAATGGTAGTATCTTGTGACATAATCTGGGATTTTGCCTTCTCCCATTCTTCTTTTCCTATATTCCAAAAGCTCTGGATCAATTTTTTGCTATTGTCACGAAAGCTTACTACAGAGGCACTGACTTCCATCATTTCCCCTTTGCTCGCCATAATAGCTCGATTCAAGCGTTGTGACAAATCTTGCACTTGAGGATGAGTGGGGTACTTTTCCTTGAGCTTAAGGATAAGCTTCAATGTCTCCTGTTCTTGGAAACCCAATTTAAAGGATTTGCCTTTGTAACGCTCTACTTTTTTCTCAAATTCTTTCAAGCGATGCTCTGCTCCTGACAATTCTTGTTTTTTGGGAACATCTTGAGCCATAAGAAAAGGTAAAAATAAAAAAAGAAAAAAACAAATAGCACTTTTCATACAATCTTGTCCTCCATAAAAATTCTATGTTTTTAGTTTTATGCTTATAAAGATTAGGATAAATTTACTATATCATAAAAAAATAGGTTATGCCAGACTGTTTTTTATCATGAATGCTGCGTGGTTGGAAGTAAAAACAGGAGGATCATTCTGGAGGATTCTGGCGATTTCAGCGTCTCGCTTGAACTCTCTGTCCAGAAAAAGGCGGATGTTTTTCCTGTCCCATCCATCAGGATGCACAAAGTCTGTATACAAAGAAAGATCATCTAAAGAAAAGGGTTTTTTCTCTAAGGATAAAAATTCCTCGCCGTCCACAGGCATATTGAAAATAGCCAGGTTTAGAAATTGTATGCAATCGCTGTGTCTTGCTGTGAATTCCCAGGTTTTATAAGCACTTTTTTTGGTTTCTACAGGTGTTCCAAAAAGCAAATAAACGTATGTGGCAATGCCTGCTTTTCTCAAATTTTGTAAAGCAAGTGATACAATTTTTAGATCAATGCCTTTATGGAGTCTGTCCAGAACTTCCTGATCTCCTGATTCTATCCCTAGTTTGAGCATTATGCAGCCTGTA
Source organism: uncultured bacterium (assembly GCA_938003875.1). Taxonomy (GTDB): domain Bacteria; phylum Planctomycetota; class Uabimicrobiia; order Uabimicrobiales; family JABWCH01; genus JABWCH01. The sequence goes on along the minus strand of CALKWO010000132.1, from coordinate 6,841 downwards.
TTTCGGAGATGTTTACAAAAGTCAAGATTCGCCAGCTCTTTTATGATTCTAGTGAATCCATACCATGGCCGCCTGGGAGTCTGAGCAGAAAAGCTCTTGAGAAGAGCGGGGCTTATGGCATTGTCTAAAAAATGAATCAATACAGGCTGAAACTTTTCATTAAGATGCTGGATTTCTTTTAAAGTCTGGCTTATAGGAACAGGATGATAGACAGTTTTTTGAGCCTTTTCAGGACAAAAGTCACAATTTCGCCAGTAGCAACCTGATGATGTACTGTATGGTAAGATAAGGCCAGGGGATAAATAAGAATTCAAAGGTAGTCTGCTGTAATCAGGCAGAAAAAACATCCTTTTGTTTTTGGTAACGCCAGCCAACTCCTGCAACGCTCTTTCCCCTGGGCCATCTATAAAGGAATCCACAAGCCAGGAAAAGCAATCGCTGGCTTTTAGTTTTTTTATCCAGGATGTTATGAGGCCTCCTCCCATAATGATTTTGAGATGAGGGAACTCTTTTCTAATAAAACCTGCCATAGAAAACGAACACAAGGCCTGGCTGAGATAGTTCAGGGAGATTCCGACAAGATGTATGTTTTTTCTGGCTATATATTCCCTGACCCTGTCGGAAAAGTAAGGATAAAAAGGATTTTTTTCTGGTTCTCGCGCCACAAGATTCAAATTCGTAGTTTTTGTGGGAGAAAGATTTTCCTGCGAGTAATCAGCAAGCCCTATCTTGCAACCTTTAGGAGATAGAATGCCCAATATATGGGTAATATCTCTGATAGTTTTTATGTATCTGTCTTTGTTTTCATAGGCGAATGTGCTTTTCAAGGAATCCATATTCTTTTTTATATTTTGAAAAGCACTTTTGCTCCATACATCTGTGAGCTTTTCCTGGGGTATTTTTTGTTCCAGTATATAAAGAAGACCTTCTATATTGGCATCCAGTATATCATGTTGTATATCATAAAAAGAAAGCATTCCAGAAAGCCTTGCTAAGCCAGCAGGAGGTTCACAAGCTTTAGCTACAGGCGGAAATATAAGAAGCATAGAAAATCCAAGTTCTACAAAATTTTATTTTTTCTTCACTAGTGTTTTACAGAAAACACAATGTCCCAATCATTGCTGCTTCCAGCCTCTTTTTTGGAAATTCCGTTGTCATCTTTTTGGTTAGGGCCAAAAGAATAGATTTTATAGCTGGCTTCTTTTGGATTGTATACAAAATCCCCTTTACTATAAGGATCCTGAGGCAGATCAGAAAAATATGCACGATCAAGGTCTTGTAGCTTTTCAGGAAGGCCATTTTTTTCCAGACGATAGGCCTCTATAGCCAAAGCTAATAAAGCGATCTCGCCTTTTGCATAGGATTGAATATCTGTTTGTATGAAACTATGTAGATTTGGCAAAAGCAAAGAGCTGATTTGATAGCCTTCTACCTCTTTAAAAAATTTTTCCAAATTTGGCAACCCAGCGATTCTTACAGGAATAGGACGACGAACCAACTGAATCGTATGATGCATGGAACCCAAATAAAAACTGTAGTCTTTATGAAACTTGCCTGTAATCTTATACCACCACAAACCCAATTTTTCTGTTCCTAATTCTTGAACATATTGGCCTGCTTCTACAAGTTGGAAAATCTGTATTCCTGTACACAACTCTCCTATCAAGCCTTTTTCCAAATAGGTATTCTTGTTTGTTTGCTGTATGGATTTAGAGAGACGTAGCAGGTCGCTTTTGCTCAAAGAAGCATGGCTTAGCAGGATTTCTAATGTAGATAGAGCATTGGCCTGGATGGAAATCCCTATCATATTGCATATTATAACAGGGACTTCAGAGATAAATCGGGAGTAAGAAAACAAGGCAAGAACTGTATCTACCGCTTCCTGAGTCTCTTTTTTAGCTATGTGAATCATTGCCTTGCCCTGAAGAAGAAACATGCCCTTTCTTACCTTTACCAAAGGAGGAAGCACGGCATAGTATCCTTTTGTGAGATCTATGGGAAAACGGCAATAGGACATTTGTGTTCCTTTGTACACCACTTCCAAAATATCCTTATTTTCTTCTATGTACCTGGCAATCTCTTTTTGTGTTTCTTCTGAAAAAGGGCTTTCTTCCATTTTTTTTTGTAGTAGCGCAAAATCGCTATCGCCTATAAGAGCAAAAGCCTTATTGAAAAAAAATGCTGCATTTTTTTCTGATATATCCGCCTCTAAAGGATAATGAATAGATTGGAGATCATTTAAGCTAACCAGTATACCAGACTTTTTGATTGCATCTATTTCTTTTTGCTGCGCTAAAATAAAATGATGAAAAAAAACAATAGAAAAAAATATATACAGCAAACATTTCATAAAATTTCTCCATAAAGGACTATTTTTTTTGTCCCATATTTTTCTGTATTTTGCTCAAGGCATCTGCCGCTGTGCGAGAGACATTGTGGTCAGCATGGAATTTCAGCCTTTCTAAAGCCAATCTGGCATCAGGATGACCAATATCTCCCAGAATAGAGGAAGCTCCGCAAAGAAGCTCTATATTTTTGGATGTTCTTAGTATTTTGGTCAATTGGTAAACCATGTGTTTTTTATTTTCTGGCGACATTTGCGTTATAATAGAATGAATCGTATGCCCTTGGGCAGGCTTTTCTTCAAAATACTTTGTTAGCAAAGGTGCTGCTGTGTAGCCATTTTTGGCAATGATTCGTACTTTAAACTCATGATGGCGAGATTCTCCAATCAAAGGAACTACAAAGGGGATAGTTTCCTTTCCAATTTCTTCTAATGAAATCCAGCAATTTCTCTGGAAAACATCATAGCTTGTTTCTGACATAGAAACCAAAGTTTTGATTACCTCTTCGCTTTTAAAGGGACTCAGGAGAAAAGGTATATAAGAATGAATCCCTTCTGGATCATAGTTTTTCGTCTTTTCAACAATTTCTTTTAGCGGAGAAAGTACTTCTTTTTGCCCCATATAGCTTATACAAAGTTTGATTCCTTTGATTTTAATATCTTTACTTTCCAACGCTTCTCTGATACGTCTTTGCTCTGAAGTCTGTTTTTGCAGAGGAAGTTCTTTTTCAAGTTGATATTTGGATTCCCATGCTTCCTTCATTTCTTTTAATAAAGCAGGAAGTATGCCTTTTCCATATTCTTTTAACGCAATAGCTGCCTTGCTGTATAACCTTTTATCTTCTAAGAAAGAAAGAAGCTTCGGAATAGCTCTCTCATCTTTGATTTTTCCAAACATATCGAGAATAAAGGCTTTTTCTTCAAAGCTTTTGCTTTCTTCGGCCTGGACAATCAGATCATGTATAGATTCTTTTCCCATAGATACTATAGCATTCTGTGCTTCTTCTCGTATTTGGGGTATATCGGATAAAAGTTTTATAAAATAAGACAAATCTTTTGGATTTTTGATTTTGCCTAATATCTTAATGATTCTCAAGCGAACATTAGGATCACTGGAATTCAAGAGAGGCAGCAAATGTTCCCTGGCAGGACTGCCAATCTCAATAAGTGCCAGAGAAAGATTTTCTTGTACAACGACATCGGCTTTTATCAGAGAATCTAAAAGCATCGGAACTGCTTCCATCCCGATTTTTCCTAATGCGCAAGATGCCTGTTTGATAAAGCTTTCCTTCTTGCTTGTGCTGAGTATATCGATCAGAAGAGGAATTGCTTCTTTTCCCAAATGAAATACATACTGGAAAGCATCGTTGGCAAGGCGTTCATTTTTCATGGCTTCGTGATAAAATTTTATGCTATCCCTGGTATGTATAGAGCTGACTACTTGAAGTATGTTTTTGCATGTGGGGATATGAGATTCTTTGAATTTTTGATACAATTTGGGAAGTGCCTCTTCGCCTATCATAGGAATAGTTTTTTTTGCCAGTTCTATTTCATTGGCGTTGTTGCTCGAAAGCATAGGGATGAGATAGTTAAGACAATATGGATTTCTAAGAGAAGCTAGAATAAAAAGTATTTTGTTTTTATTTTCGTTTTTTTCCTCTTTGAGTTCATTCAAAAGCATCGGTATTGCCTCTTCTCCTATGGCGATGATGGCATTGCTCGCAAGATCCTGGATATTTTCTGATGAAGAGGAAAGATAAGGGAAAACCTTGCTGAGTGCTACACTATCTTTTCTATTGGCGATCCCCTGAAAAGCATGTTTTTGTATGCCTTCTGATTTATCTAAAGCAGAAATAAACAATTTGCCAGCTTCTTCATTTTTGTAGTAAGTTTTCGCTATAAATTTCAAAATCCTTTCTTCTATTTCCGCTTCACAGCCTTTTTTTAAAATTGTCAAAAAGTTTTGTAAGATTTCTTTGTCTTCTATCTCCCCTAAAATTTCAATCAATTCCAGCTTATCTTCGATAGAAATTGTATGATTGAAAGCATAGAAAAGGGGTTTAATGGCTTCTTTTCCAATTTTTACTAAAATTTCTCTTGCTGTTTTTTTATGCTCTGTCTTTAATAGTTTCAAAAAGGGATTTACAGCCCATTTACCACCAAAAGCTAGCTTTTCCAGAGAAATTTTATTTTCTTTAGAAAGAAGTTCGGACACCAGCTCATCCTCGCCTCCCTCTATCAATGATAAGGATTGTAGACAAGCTTTGAGAACATCATTGGATATATCAAAACGGATTCGTTTGAGCAACAAAGGAACGGAGGCTTTGCTTCGGATAAGGCCTAAAAGCCTAGCGCAAAGTATTCGCACTAAGGCAAAGTCTTCTTCCAAACCATCTTGCAGTTTTTTTTCCAAAAGAAAATCTTCACTGTAAGGCAACAGCTCTATTAAAAGTTTTTCCAGAAAATTGAGTTCTGGAACCTCTTTTTTTGCATATTTGCATCGTATCGCAATATCTAATGCTTTTTGTATACCACTATTGTTGCTATCTTTATATTCTTGTTTCACTTCAGATAAAATATCCTGAAATCTCAGCAAAGAAAGTGCTGCATCTTTTATGGCTTCCATACCTTCGTCTGGTTTTAATTCCTCTAGTACCTGTGCTGCCTGTGCAATTTTTTGCTTTCGTTTCTCTTGGAGGTTTTTTCTGCCTTCTGCAATGCGGCTGTCTTCCTGATGATTGGATTGCTTATGCAATTGTTCTGCAATATAATACAAAGCTTCTGCAAAATTCAGATTTCCTCTGTGAAGAATACGATCTGCCATGTGAATAGAAAGATCTAGCTTTCCTTCTAAAATATCTTCATCCTTTGCCCCTAAAATCATGGCTTGGGTGTATTTTTCCGATATTCCCATCATATCTTGGAAAGTGGTATTTGGAGTCATGCCCTTTCGAGCTGCTTCTGCTTCCTGCAAATATTTATCTCTTTGAATCTTACGCTCTGCCATGGCAGCATGTTCCATGTATACTTTTCGTCCTAAAATGCCCAAAAAAACTATGATGAAAGAAAAAATACAGATTGCTATAGCTCTGTTTTGATAAAGTTGCCGCTTCCAGCTTACCCAAATAGGAGGCAAGGTTGTTTCTACAGGCTCACCATCCAGATAGCATTTTATATCTTTCGCCATTGCCTGAGCATCAGGATAGCGATATTGCTTTTCCTTGAACATGGCCTTCATAGTAATGACAACAGCATCATGGTGAACTTCTGGATTTAAACGGTGTACAGCAGGAGGGTCTATTGTGCATACTTTTTGTAAAATTTCGACAGGAGAACCAGAAAAAGGAGACTTTCCTGTCAGAAGTTCGTAGAGAACACATCCAAGACTATAGATATCGCTGGAAGGAGATATTTCTTCGAGACTTCCTTTCGCTTGCTCAGGAGACATATAAGCAGGGGTACCAAGAGACTCACCAGCGGTAGTCAATTGTGTGTAGTTTTCCATGTCTCTTGCAATACCAAAATCAGTGAGCATCGCTTTTTGATTGTGGATGATGATATTGGAAGGTTTTATATCTCTGTGGATGATCTTGGCCTCATGGGCAGTGTGGATAGCGTTGGCTATTTCATATATCCATGTCATAGCCTCTCTGGGAGTGACAGGCCCCTGGGCTAACTTTTCTGCGAGATTTTGTCCTTCCAGAAGATCCATCGTAAAAAAAGGGCGATTTTTATATTCCCCTACATCATGAACTCGAACAATATTCTGATGTTGAAGCTTGATGACTGTCTGGGATTCTCTTAAAAATCTCTTTCCAGAAAGAGAATTGACATCCGCATTTTTAAAGATTTTCAAAGCAACTTTACGTTGCAATTCTTTATCCCATACTTCATATACTTCCCCCATAGCACCAGAACCAATTTTTCGATTCACCTGATAGCGAGTTCCAATGGTTTTGCCTAAAAGATCAGAATCCAGATCCAGTTGATAAGCAGTAGTCATGGCCTTTGGTTTTTTGGCATTTTCAAAAGGCCTTGCTATGGTTTTCATCCTTTGATCTTCTGGCAGTTCATATACATTAGAATTCTCTGGACTAGCATGCATGGTTGCAAAATCTATTCTTCCTTGCTGTTGGGAAAAATCAGTTTTTGGTTTCCCTTGTTGTATCTTCTTGAGACAAATCTTTGTTTTATTGCTAAGTATAATAGTATTACCTGATACTATTTTATTCCATTTTTGCAATGGTAAAACCTGATTCCCTATTTTGACATTGCCTATAGGGAAAACTTCCAGAGATTCATCCGTACAACGTACCATAAGATGCACAGGGCTAATCTGATCATCCTTTTCTAAAAGGTACATGCAATCCTGGTACCCCAATGTTTTAATATCTTCACCACTTTTTAGATCATACTGTGCTTTTAAATTCTGCTCATAATAATATTCCAGCTTATACATGGTAACACCGCCCGAAAAAAAATACCTTGGATCACCAG
>CALKWO010000131.1 GCA_938003875.1 uncultured bacterium | reverse complement strand
CGAGGCTAATTGGCAAAATGTATCTTTGAATCAGCTTATTGTTTCTAAATTAGCCAAAACTGTATGACGATCGAGAGGCGGGCTAGTTCAAAAGCTTAGTCCGCCAGGTAACTTGCTTAACCTCCACAACCACAGCCAGTGCTTTGGGAATTGGTTTGGCTATTGGCCTGGTTTTGTGTTTGTTGTATTTCCTGAGTTTTCTGGGGCTGTTCCTGTAATTCATTCTGGATAACAGGAGCTTGCTTACTGCATCCGCATCCACAGCCTGTGATTAAAATAGGGAATAAGAACAAAAATAGAATCAATAGAATACGCATAAAAAACTCCTGAATTCTCAGGGGCAATGCCCCTGGCTATTTTCAACTAACGAATCCATTTTATTAAAATTATACCAACTACTAAAAGCATTATAGAATGAATTTCTGGAACAGCGGAAAAATTGTATGTAAAGGAATCCATGATATTGACATGGCCTCCATTGCTGCTGGGATTGGAATACGTATTTTTTACCAGGAAGGCAATGTACCCCTGGGTGAAATCCTGAACAACCAGATTGTTTAAGGTATTATCGCCTGAAATAAACTCTGTCTTGTTTTGTCCATCCGAAAATCTTTTTACCTGAAAGCTGCCAGAATCTAGTATTACAGCGTTGCTAAAACTTCCTGTGCTGGCATAAAGAATCTTCCAGTCAATTGTGGATGTTTCGGTTAGAGGCCGGCTGTTAAAAAAATCGGTATTGATAAATCCACTCATGGATAGCATAGATTTTCCAGCAACAGGCAATAGTTTGTAGCCTTCTATGGAAGAATACGAGCCATTCGAGGAGTCCGACCAGCCCATTGTGGTTTGTTGATAGGTATAATAGTTTCCAAAGACCCCGCTCCATTGTGTACTATTATAAGCCTGATCGTAGGCAGTATAAGTGCCAGGATTATTAAAATTGGAACTAGCGACAGTGATATACTGAAAAGTAACAGTAACATCATTAACAGTAGATGTATGCTGGCTAACTCCATTAGTACGGGTAGCAGCATTGTATGCCTGCTGTCTTGTAATTTCCGTTGCATGTACTGCAAGCATAAATGCAATAATAAGATAAAGAAGAAATTTCACTTTCATTCTTTTCTCCTTTCTTTATAAAAATTGCCTGCTTTTTCCAGGCAGATTTGCAGCATTTCGTTTTTATCCAACGTGCCTGGTATCCATTCGATAGGAAACCTTCGTAGCCATGTTACCTGGTGCTTCGCAAAATGTCTCGTATTGAGCTTGATCTTATCACCAAGTCCTGGCATTTTTTCTGGTTCAAGAAGAGCTTCTATGGTTTCTTTGTAGCCTATGGCTTGCGAGGCTGTGTGAGAAAGGGGATAAGGCAACTGCAAAAGCTGCCTTGTTTCTTCGACAAGCCCTTTGGCAAGCATGGAATCCACTCTCTGCTCTATGCGCTGATAAAGAATAGGGCGTTCCCAGTCCACTCCTAGAAAAAAAGGCTGGTAATCGCCCAATGGCTTTGTTCCTTGCTTTCGCAACTGCGTTATAGGAATTCCTGTGCTGAGATAAACCTCTAATGATCTGATGACTCTTCGAGAGTCATTGGGTGCAACTTTGGCTGCACTTTCTGGATCACACTGGTAAAGTTCCTGATATAAAGACAAGGGATCTCTTGTCAGAAGTTGGTTTCTTATCTCCCAATTGGCAGGAGGCCCTATAAAGATGCCTTCCAGCAAACTCTTGATGTATAAGGTCGTGCCTCCTGTAAGCAGGATCCTTTTGCCTCTTTCCTGAATCTGCATTATGATTTCATGGGCTGCTTCTACAAAATCTCCTGCGCTATAGGATTCCCAGGGATCGCATATATCTATCAAATGATGAGGAATCAGTTTCCTTTCTTCCAGGGATGGCTTGGCTGTTCCGACATCCATACCTTTATAGATTGTCATAGAATCTGCATAAAGAATTTCAGCATCCAGAGCTTTTGCCAGCGCAAGAGAAAGCTCTGTTTTACCACTTGCTGTAGGCCCAGATACAATCACAATAGGAATCGCCATCCTAAACCACTCTTTCCCATGTCACAAATTTGCCGCCTTTTCTTTTGGTAATAACGACCTGGTAGTTCTTCCAGACTTCTTCCTGAAGCTTTGTGGGTTTTTCTTCTTCCTGTACCTGGTCTTTTTTCTCTTGCACTACAAAAAAAGGCGGAGCATAGAGTTTCTCTCTCTCTTTATAAAACAATTGATACAGCAGTCCCTGACGATAGTCAGACTGATAATTTTCCTGGGCAAAAATAATGATCTTTTCCACAGGCAAAGGCACAGGGTCTAAAGCACGCTTTTTGCTAAGGCATATATAAGAAAGGCATTGTCTTTCTGATCCCAAATGCTCAAGACAAAAATTGCAGATAGTAAAGTTGCAAAATTTGCACATCCTCCACTCTTGCCTTATGGCATCCTCTAAAGTAGAAAGCTGTGAGCATCCCATGCAACGAATGGATACTTCATCTGTTTTTAAAGTAATCATGGACTTCTTTCTTTTTTAGTCACTTACAAGTAAAATCCCGTGCAAAAGTGTAAAAATTTTTCACCGCAGAGACGCGGAGAACGCAGAGAAGAATAAAAAATATAAAAATTTTTCTCTGCGACCTCTGCGCCTCTGCGGTAATTTTTTTTCTTTTTGGTTACGGTTTATCCGTGTTAGGCTATCAATTGTTTCAAATCTGTAATCATTTCCTGAGCGGAAGCATAGCGGTTTTTCGGATCTTTTTCTATTGCCTTCATGACAATATAGCTCAGTCCTACGGAAATCATTGGATCTAACTCTGCTGGAGCTATTGGTTTAGAATGCAAAATCTGCTCTATCAAGGAAGGCCCTTCTTCATAAGGAAAGCGAAAGCAAAGCATCCAGTATAAAACCACCCCAAGAGAGTATACGTCTGTCCGTTTATCCACAAAAGAACTTTTTTCTATAGCATCTTTCTGCCATGCTTTGCATTGCTCAGGGCTCATGAACATATAAGAAAGAATCCCCTGTTTCTTTTGCAAATTGGCTCTCTTTTCATGCAAGGTACACAAGCCAGCGTCTAGCAAGAAGGGCTTTTGGCCTGCAAGAAGGATATTTTCCAGGTTCAGATATTGATGCACTATTTTTTGTGTATGGATATAGGACAAAGCATATAAAATTTCCAAAGCAACTTGTATGAAAATTTCTTCTGTTACTTCCACCTGGGGCCATATTCTTTCCAGTTCCTTTGCTTCTTCAGGATTGTAGTCTATAAGGTAGCCTGTCTTTCTTTGGTGGACATGCATTCCAAGTACTTTCACTAAATTTTCCTGATCCCATTGCTGGACAAGGGATACCTCGGATTGCAAGCTTTCCAGACTTACATTGTCCCAAACATCGTTTTCTAGCAATCGAAGGGCTATTTTTTTTTCATCCATCATGGCTTCACACAAACAGTCACACTGCTCTTGACGAAGAGTCTTTATGACTTTTATATCCTTCTCCTCACAAGCAGAGGATTCCTGTTCTCTGCCTGTTTTTTGAAGATCCTCAACCGTCCATCGTTGCAGGCTTTCATCCTCTTGGGAAGAAAGGTATGCAGGTTGCTCTCTTTCTGCTTTTTTTTCTTTTTTTAGGGTAGTTTCAATAGCGATTTTTTCCGAGCCTTCTCCGCCATAACCACTGAAAGCCCATTCATCCCAGGAATCATCCTCAGCAGAAGAGGTGTTTTCTTCTTCTATGAGTTCGCCTTCTTCCTCTTCGTCTGTCTCGTCGTCCAGATCCAACATCAAAGTGAGTTCATCTGATTCTTTCTTCTGAGGCTTAGGTGGAGGTACTGGAATTACAAACTTTTTAGGTTGAGCAGACGGCAAAGGAGCGACAATTTTTACGGGTTTAACATCTTCCTCTTCATCATCTTCTTCCTCTAAGCCTAAAACAAGGGTGAGTTCAGGAGATTCTTTTTCTTTAGGCATTTGTTTTGGTTTTGCAGCCATTGGTTTAGGCTCGATGGTAATGCCTTGTTCCTGAGGCTCGATGGTAATGCCTTGTTCCTGAGGCTCGATGGTAATGCCTTGTTCTTGCGGCTCAATGGTAATGCCTTGTTCCTGAGGCTCGATGGTAATGCCTTGTTCCTGAGGCTCGA
>CALKWO010000130.1 GCA_938003875.1 uncultured bacterium | reverse complement strand
GCTGTCTTGTATTCAATTAAAAATGGGGAAGTTATTTAATTCTCATCGCTAATTTTTTTTATTTGCGTTTATCTCTGTCCATCTGTGGTTCTTTTTTCGTCTGCAGCACTGCTATGTTCTCTATTCATAATCCCATAGCATGGGACGGAGCAGATCTAGCTCATTCAATACTTCCACTGTTCCTCTTGCTACTGCGGTGAGTGGGTCATCTGCTATTTTTACGGGCAAATCAGTTTCCTGATGTATTACCTGGTCAATTTTGCGAAGAAGTGCTCCTCCTCCTGCAAGCGTGATTCCTTTTTCTACAAGGTCTGCCGCTACTTCAGGGGGGGTTCTTTCCAGGGCTGTTTTTATCGCTCTGATAATAGTCTGGATTGGTTCGTTAAGGGCATCTCGGATTTCTTCAGAACGAATGTCTGTTTTTCTGGGTAGCATAACCTGAAGATCGCGTCCTTTTACTTCCATAATCAATTCTTCTTCCAGGGGGGCAGCAGATCCAATTGCTTTTTTGATTCTTTCGGCGGTTTGCTCTCCAATCAAAAGATTGTAAGTCTTTCTCATATATTGGATGATTGCATTATCAAAATCATCTCCTGCTGTTCGTACACTTTCAGAGCTTACGATTCCTCCCAGGGACAAAACAGCGATTTCTGTTGTACCACCACCTATATCGACAATCATACTTCCTGTAGATTCTGTAATAGGAAGATCCGCTCCCATGCCAGCGGCAATAGGCTCCTGGATCAGAAAGACTTCCCTCGCCCCTGCTCTTAAGGCTGAATCGATCACAGCCTGTCTTTCTACTGAGGTAATTCCTGAGGGCACAGCGATTACGAGCCTGGGCTTCAAAAGCCATTTTCTTTTTTGAGCTTTACGAATAAAATATCTAAGCATGGTTTCTGTAATAGAAAAATCTGCAATCACACCATGCTTTAAGGGTCGGACAGCAACAATATTTTCTGGAGTTTTGCCTAGCATTTTTTTAGCAAGATCTCCTACAGCTTCTCCATTGTTCATTACAATATTGGTGCCCTTTTTGACTGCTACTACTGAAGGCTCTGAAATGACGATCCCTTGCCCCTGAATAGCCACTAAGGTATTGGCCGTTCCTAAATCTATTCCCATATCCAGAGAAAAGAGACCAAGAAATTTATCAATAATGTTCACCATAGAAGAGAACTTCCTAACCCCGGATTAACCGGAAAAAAATTCATAAGCCATACGCCTGTCTGAAGAATATAAAAGCAGGTAAAAGGCTGGTTTAAAAGATTTTGTGGATGCTCTTGGCAAAACAGGCTTGACGAAAATGAAGTAAAATATGCGTTTGTAAAAACAATTTAAGACTATGGAGAAGAAAAGTTGATATAAAGTATGAAGTGTAGCATATTCTTAGCAGCTTGCTGTATAGGAAATTATAGTTTTAGTGCTAAATACACTTTAATCTATATTCCAATCTTAGCCCCGAAGGGGCGGAATATAATAGCCAGGGGCAACGCCCTTGGTAATTGTGCTGATCTACACTTTAAAAATTAACAGGCATAAAATTTTTTTTATGCCTGTTTCAATAAAATGCCTGTTTAAGATTTTAATATCTTTGCAGATCTTTCTCTTTCCATAATTTCTTTTTCGTTTTTTCCAATATCATAAGCTGTATATAGTCGGACAGCAATCATAGAGATACTCAGGAAGAGAAAAACCGCCGTTAAAACCATCAAAGCTACAGACAATCCATCACCAGAAGATTCAGAAACTTCTGATTGGAAGGTATCTGCATACTCTCCTGTTTCTTCTCTTACGATTTCATCTTCCATTAGAAACTCCCTCCACCACCGATTCTTGTGGTAATGCTATCACCTTTTTGTACAGATTTAACAGTCATCTGTTTGACCACTCTGGCAGCAGACATATCTTTATAGACTTCTTCTACAACAATCTGCCCAATGAATTGGCTTCCTCTATAGACAGTAAACTGGTATCCTTTTTCTACGCCTTCATCTGTTCCCAGGGATATCATTACAAGAGGAACCTCATTGCTAACAGCGATGATTGTACCATCCAGAGGTTTGCTTTTCTTGAAAAGAGAAGGGATGTTGATACCTGCTTCCCGAACGGCTCTGATAATCTGTCTGGCCTCTAAAAGCTCTTTTCCAGCAAGTTGAAGTTGTTTTTCTTTATCTGCCAGCTCTCCATTTAAATTGCTTAACTGAATTTCCATTCTTTGCTGTTCATCTTGTGCTTCTTCTTTTGCTTTTTTAGCTTCTTCCGCAATTTTTTGTTGCTCATTTTTGGCAGATTCTAATGCTGTAATCTGATCTTCTTTTTTATCCAGACGATTGTTGATTTCTCGAATGTCAGCACCAATACTTGCTAAAGTTGTGCTATATTCCTGGTTTTTTCTTTTTAGCTCGTCATTTTCTTTGCTCAGTCGAATGTTTTCTTCTTTTGTTTCTTTTGTGGTTTTTTTGGCTTCAACAATGGTTTCATTTAAGCTTTTCAAACGATTGGCAGACTCTCTTAAATTCTCTTCCAATCTTTGTTTTTGAAGCTCATGCCTATAGGATGTTTCCAAATACATTTGACGATAATCCCATTTTTGGGATAACAATGTTGCTGCAAAACCGAGGAATAAAATACTTAAAACAAAATTAATTACAATAAAAATTTTGGCAATGTTGCTCATACTAAAATTCTCCCTGCCAACTGCCCAAATAAACACAAAGGAACTCATCATTATTATACTCTAAAAATTTAGTATATAATTTTTTCCAGGCTTGTCAATAAAATCTTTTTTGTTTATGATGATCTTTGCTTTATTTATAAACGGAATCCTTTTAATCTACGCTCTCAGCAATAAAATTTACTAGTCACTTTTAAAAAAATTTCTTTTATTTTTCATCTCTATAAAGATAAATCACTTTGTTTCTAAGAAAAATCTGTTTTTTTATTTCCAGTCCGTCTTGTTTTTCCGAGGAGAGTATAGGAAATTTTTTCTGCCATTCTGGATCCAAAGAATAGACAAAGCTATATCCTGTTTGTTGTAAAAGAGGATTTTTATATTCATTTTTCAGATAGAGATAGCGTATCCATCCATCCAGAAATACAGTACTTTTTTTAGGAATTTGTTTTGCGATTTGTTCTGCGAAAAAATTTTGTTCTTCAGAAAGCCCTCTATAACGATATAAACGCAAGGCAAGCAAAAGAATAATCAATATAATGCAGATATGCAATATTCTCCAGAAAATTTTTTCTATTTTAGTCTGGAAGTGTGTAGAGGCCAAAATAAGAAAAAGATAGGGAAATGCAAGAAGAAAATAATGCTGGAAACTCTGAACAAAAGCAGGCAAAAGATTTATAATCATTCCGAAAAAACAGAATTTCTGGATTTTATCTCGAAAGATAAAACGACTTTGTAGCAAAACAGGCAATAGAAGCAAAAAAAATACTTTACCTCCCCAAATAAGCGATAGATAGTTTTCATCTGCTCGTGAATAGTATTTCATAATGCCTTGTCCTGTGATCTGGTGTATCAAAGTCTTTATATCGAGAGATTGGTAGCAAACATAATATACAAGGAATACTATCAGGGGAATCAAACCACCCATGCTAAGCCTGAGGCTATTGTTCCATTTTTTTTCTTCATAGAATAAAATAAAAAAATAAAAAGGAATAAAATGGAATAGACCATATTGCTTACAGAAAAAAGAAATCCCCAGAAACAAACCTGTCAGTGTATAGTTCTTTTTGAAAAAATTCCAAAGGCTACAGAATACAAAAAATATAACATAGACTTCCAGATTGATATACGTTCCATCCGAACTCCAGGTAGCTATCACAAAAAAAAGGCAGAGCAAAAAGGATTTTGCCTTTTCCAGTCCCAAAAAGACTGTCGTGATTTTATACAGCCAAAAAGAACAGGTCATAATTACAATATATTGGAATCCTAAAAATGCAGGATAGTAAAATTCCTCCATAAAAAAGAATAACAAAGAATTCCAATACATCATAACAGGAGTATATACATTCGAGATATCTTTATAAGGAACAAGTCCACGCGAAATATCTCTTGCAATGCAAAGATAATAAGCAGAATCATCGCTGATACTGCACCAAAGCAAGCTGAAAAGAAGCAAAAAGAAA
>CALKWO010000129.1 GCA_938003875.1 uncultured bacterium | reverse complement strand
TTCTTCGTCTCGAACTA
The DNA here is from genome assembly GCA_938003875.1 of uncultured bacterium. Lineage (GTDB taxonomy): Bacteria > Planctomycetota > Uabimicrobiia > Uabimicrobiales > JABWCH01 > JABWCH01. The sequence goes on along the minus strand of CALKWO010000129.1, from coordinate 20,193 downwards.
TATGAAATTTGGGCTGTTGCTGGTTGAGCAATTCTCTTATTTCCTCTTCTTTCCAGGCATCCAGGAGTTTTTTTGCTTTGTATTGTTGCCTCCAATAGGCGATCAGGACAAGAAGTGCCATTATGGTAAAGAGGGAAAAAAGATGGCTGAGCTGCCAGAACCATAGCCACCAGGAGGTTGGGGTGATTGTCGTTTTCCATTCTGCTTCCAAAGTGGGGAAATCAATGCCTAAGGTTTTTTCTATGGCTATATCAAAAGAATCTTGGGTAGCATAGGAGTTCAAAAGGTATTTTATGCTGGATGTGCCATAGTTTTCTAGCATATAGCCGACCATACTCCTGGATTGCAGATAGGCTTGCTTTGCCTTTCTCTCTGCTTTTGGGAAACTGTGCTTTAAAGAAGAGAAAGGCAAAATTTTTTTCAGAGCAATGCTTTCCAGTATATCTTCCTGATATGTCCAATGTAAAGCACCTGATACACATTGGGCAATGCCTTCATTCAGCCATAGGGGCAATGTTTTTTTGTATTTTTTTTCCCATATCCCTAAATAAAGATGACATGTTTCGTGGCGTATTACAGCGTAGAGGTTGTTGGAAATTGCATCTACTTTGCTCAGGTTTATTGTGACGAGATATTGGGAAGGAATGGCTATGCCTAAGGCCCAGTCTGGGAGATCCTCGCCTGCCAGAGATTCCATATCTTTATGATTCTTGCAAAGCACAATAGAAGGCATCTGAGGAAGGCTAAAACCAGACAATTCTATCATTTTTTTTGCCATCTTTTGGTATGCTTCCTGGACTTTCTTGATGCTTTTTTCTGGATATCCTGATGGTACGGACAAGAGTAAAGGGAAATGTTCCTGACTTTGAGTCAAGGCTGCTTTACAAAATAAACAAAAGCATAAAAAAAGATATAAGAATTTCAAGGTTTTGTCCTTTATCCTGGAGATAAATCCCCCATAGCTGTTAAAATAAGCGTATGAAGCGAAGACGCAGGGATTGAGCTGGTGTTTGTCTTTTGAGCAGACACGACTTTTTCGGCGCAACCCTGCGGCTACGTTTGCGCACCTTTGCGTATGTATTTAGATGCAGTACAGAATAGTTTCTGGGATGGAAAACGTATAGTTTCTGATAAAAAGGGCATAGTCTTCTCGTAATGAGTGAATGTATTCGGGAATTTTCCACAAATCTTCTGGTTTATGGTATATAGCAATAGCCATCTTGGGTTTATGCTGCTGAATCAGTTCTTTCATGCCTTCTAAGGCCTCTGATTCAGAACCTTCTATGTCCATTTTGACAAATGTAATCTTTTCTTTTATAACATCATCCAGTCGTATGGTTTCTATTCTGATTTGCCCAAGTTTTGAGATACATCCGCTGGTATTGCCTGTTGCCTGAAAAAAACAAGTTCCATTTTTATGGTAAACACCTTTGTTGAGAAAAACAATTTTTTCTTGATGTTGGAGATTGTCCCTGGCCTGCTGAAAAAGGGAAGGGTCTGGCTCTAGGAGAAAAATTTTTTGGTATTGGTGGTTTGTTTTTTCTATAAATTTTTTTGTGACCTCTCCATCATAAGCCCCACAATCCACAAAGACCTCTTCGTTAGTTAGACCAATGATATTTTTATCGAAATATTGTTCTTCCTGTTCCTTTATTTCATAAAAATGCAGAGAATCCAGAGTCACTCTGTAATGGAGAATTTCCTGGAGAACTTTTTTCGATCTTTCCTCTTGCAATTTTTTTTCCAGAATTTCATATTTATCCAGATTTTTTATTATATCTAAATAAGAATAGCGCATGATCTCTGAAAAAATAGTATAGGGAATATAAAAAATTTCTGAACTATAGAAGTGTAGATAAGCATATTCTATATAGTGATCATACCCCTTTTCCTGCAATTTTTTTACAATCAGGCAAGATTTTTCCAATACAGATATTACTATAATACTATCTTTTGGAACAGATTCCAGACAAGCAATGAAAAGGCCTTGTTTTTTGCATTTTTGTTCTTCTATGCTATCATTGATAAAGCCCGATACGCGTACACCTATTTTGTTTAAGCCGTGGTATGATATGTCTGCCAGAGTGCTTGTTCCATAAATATATGTTTTTTTAGCCGTTAGAAGAAAAGCAATTTTTTTCTGGATTTTTTCTTCCAGGTTTTCTGCCTGGGATAGAAAATATTGTTGATTCACCTTGCACCTCTATTCCTTCATTTTACTCTGCGCTTTTTTGAAATTTCTTAATTCTTCATAAGCTTTTGCGCTGCATTCAGGACACATGCTATGGGTAAAAGAAGTATCTGAGTGTGCAGAAATGTAAGATTCCAGATGATTCCAATATCCTCTGTCATCCCGAATTTTTTTGCAATAGCTGCAAATGGGAAGCAGGCCGCTAAGTGTTTTCACTTTGGCAAGGCTTTCCTGGAGCTGCTCGATCAAAAGACTATTTTCTTTCTGTATTTTTTTCCTTTCTTCGATTTCTTCGAGAAGAGATAGTGTCCTTTCTTTGATTTTTTGCTCTAGTTGATCATTCATTTCCCGCAACTGTTCTTGTGCCTGAAAAAGTTCTTTATTTTTATTTACAGCAGCCTCATAGATAGAAATCAAAAAATCTAAAATTTGCTCTTTTTTGGCAGAAATAGTGTATTTTTGCCCTTCAAAGTATATTTCATTAGATGGATCTTCAGGATTTTTAGCGAAAATTTTTTCTATCTTATCAAAAAGCATTTCTTCTTGGTATGGCTTTGTCATAAAATCCGTTGCAACACATTCCAGGCCTCTTACAATATCTTTAGGATCTTCCAGGGAAGTAAGCAAAATAACAGGGATGGCTTTCCAATCTTCGTTTTCTTTGATTTGCTTACACATTTCAAATCCATCCATTTCAGGCATAAGAATATCGCTAACTACAAGATCAGGCAGGGATTCTTTTATTTTTTCCAGCCCCTCGATACCATTTTTAGCTACAGAAACTTCAAAACCTTTCTTTGCAAGAATGCGCTTCAAGGCCTCTGCTTGTATCGCACTGTCTTCTACTACTACAATCCGCTTCGTCTTTTTGGATTCCATACGTTCTACCTTTTTCAAGTTATAAGTGTTTTATAGTCACTTAGTTTATAAAAAATAGAAAAATATGTCAATAGTTTCACTTTCCTATTTTTTTATAGCTAAGCTAAAAAATTTTAAACCACCACTTTGGCTGTGGCTTTTGATTATCTTCGTTGATATAGTCTTCTAAAGTGCAAACTTCGCACCTGGAAATTTTTTGAAAAAAATTTTCGAATTCATCCAAAATTTTTTCTTTTTGAGATTCGGTAGTAGCAGGAGGAATTGCGCCATGAATCATAACAACTCCACCTTGAGAAATTTTTTTAGACAGGCGATCTGAAAGACTATGGATTCGACGATTTCCAAAATCCAAAGCACGAACATGAAAAGAAATAATATCATACTGACATTTTTTTATTGCATGGGCTAAATGCGGCGAAGCTAAAGCAAAAGGAGGACGGAACCATTTTTTTTTCCAATATGGTCCTAAAATTTTTTCTGTCTTATGGAACTCCTTTTCCCATTGAGAGCATAGATAAAAATTAGACCATGGTGAATGACTATAGCCATGAGACCCTATAGTATGCCCTTCTTGATCAATTTTTCTCACTAGCTCAGGGTATTTCTCTGCCTCTTTGCCAATCAAAAAGAAAGTAGCAGTAAGTTTATATTTTCTTAAAAGATTCAGCAAGGGAAGTGTAAAGTTTATATCTGGCCCATCATCTATAGTCAAAACAATCTTGCCAGAGAGTTTACGATGTGGCTGGCAATCAATAAATATATTAGACCTAAGATTGCATACTCCTATGCTGATGATTGACAAATAAGCAGCAATGCAAAAGATAAGGTATATATTCCCCAATTGAAAAATTTGGATACCCACACAGATGCTGCTGGCCAGGCCGCTTAAAAAAAGGAATCTTTTCATGCTTTGTTGTCCCAAAAATCATAAAAATTGAACCATTGCTCAGGATGCTCCTTCAAATGCTCTTCTAAAAATCTGGCATATTCTTCTACCCATTCACGAACCTGTTCTGCCTTGGGTCGGCTTAAATCCCATTGGTATTTTTTGGGTTTAGTGCATAGAAAGTGATAGGATTTGGTTCCAGACTTCATGATGCTGGCAAAGGATATACATTTTTCTAAGATCGCTGCTGTGTAGTATGGCCCAGTAGGAAAATGGGCGAGGTGTCCCATAAAATCGACCTGGATTGTATTCATCCCTTCTAAAAATCTATCGCCATGCATTAAAATCAAGCTGCCTGATTCCAGTTTATTTTTTATCTGAAATGGCACGTCTTGTTGGGAAGAAAGAGAAATAACGGAAAGATTGTCTTTTTGTATGATTTTTTGAAGTGGATCGGATACAACAAGCATAGCAATACTGCACTTTAGATCATGAACTTCCCTCAAAAAAGTATGTCCCATCTCCCAATTTCCTATATGAGCACTTAATAAAATTCCTCCTGTTTTTGCGATTTCTTGTAAATTTTCAAAACCTTCTTTTTTTACAGTGTAAATTTTTTCATTCATCAAAAAAAGGGCTATGCGATCTACTAATATTTTACCAAAAAAATAAATATTTTCGAAAATATAAAAGAAACCTAATTTTTTCTTTCTTTGATCCCATTGATTATATTTGCTTTTAAAAGATTGGATGGCTTTACGATGTATTCTTTTAATTCTTAGAATGTAATATAAAGCAACCCATAACAAGAAAAAATAGGCAGCTCTTATTCCAAAAATTTTTATAAAAAAATAGAATATCCGATATCCCAATACCGTGCCGTAAGATTTTCCATCCCAATGTTTTTTCTGAGAAATTTTATCATCGTGTGTTTCTATATTCATTATAAGTACCTTTAGATTGTTTATATAATCACAAAGCCTTTTGTTTTGTAAAGGATAGCAAAAAATTATCTTGACAGAATAAAGATATTATTTTACCATTTAAAAAAAAATTTACAAAAAATTATAAGGAGAAAAAAATGTCTTTTGTTGGAAAAACTGCTTTGATCACAGGCGCATCACGAGGGATTGGCAGGGCCATTGCTTTAGAATTGGCAAAACAAGGAGCTGATATAGGAATCAACTATTTAAGCAGCCAGGAGAGTGCACTATCATTGAGCCAGGAAATTCAGGCTTTGGGGCGCAAAAGCATATTGCTTCCTGCTTCTGTCGATAAAGAAGAAGATGTAAAAAAAATGTTCAATTCCTTTATAGAAGCTTTTGGCAAATTGGATATTTTAGTATGCAATGCTGGTATTACCAGAGACAATCTGATCCTGAGAATGAAAGCAGAAGACTTCATCGAGGTGATTCGTGTAAATTTAATCGGGACTTTCTTGTGCATGAAAGAGGCTGGACACCTTATGTTACGCAATCGCTATGGAAGAGTGGTAGCTATATCTTCTATAACTGGGACGCTAGGCAATATAGGGCAGGCAAACTATGCTGCCAGTAAATCAGGAATGATTGGCCTGGTAAAAACCTTTGCGCAAGAATTTGCCAAGCGAGATATTACGGCAAATGTGGTGACTCCTGGCCTTATAGAAACAGATATGACAAGCAAACTAACGGACGAAGCTAAAGAAAAAATTCTCTCTTGCATCCCCAAAAAACGCATGGGAACACCTGAAGAAGTAGCCAAGATGGTTGCTTTTTTGTGTTCTGAAGAATCGGGTTATATTACGGGTGACGTTTTCTCTATAGCTGGTGGAATGTAGATGAGAATACTTTTTATAAGTGCTAACCAAGAAAAAAGTCCCGATTTAGTTTACCCAATAGGATTGGCTTATATAATATCTGCAAGTATTAAAGATGGACATGAATGCAATGTATTTGATGCCAATTTTCATAAAGATTTTAAAGAACCGCTAAAAAATATTCTGCAAAATTTACATCCTGATGTCATTGGAATATCCATACGTAATGTAGACAATGCTGCGTACCCTTCTGCTATTTCCTATCTCTCACATTACCAAAATTTGACAGATTTTTGCAGGGAGATATTATCAGAAAGCATAATTATTCTAGGTGGCTCTGCATTTTCTCTGTTTCCCAAAGAATTTATGGAAAAGCTAAAACCTGATTTTGGAATTGTTGGTGAAGGAGAAAATGCTTTTTTACATTTGCTTAAATCCCTCGAAGAAAACGAAATCCCAGTAAAAGCAAACCCTGGTATCTATTACCCAGAAAAATTTTCTTATCCAGAAAAATTTTCTTTTGAGTCAGATACTATCTTAGATGCTCGCGATTTACTGAATGGAGCTATCTATTCTGAGAATGGTGGGAGTATCAATATACAAACGAAAAGAGGATGCTGTTTCCAGTGTAGCTATTGTACTTATCCCCTATTAGAAGGTTCTGAAATTCGAAAACGAGAGCCAGCCAAAGTGGTTGATGAAATCGAATATTGTATAAAAAAATGGGGCGGAAACTACTTTTTTTTTGTAGACAATGTTTTTAATAGCGAGCAAGAGCATGCCATAGAGATTTGTAAAGAAATTATACGCCGCCAGATCAAGATACAATGGACTGCCTATATATCTCCCTTTTGTACCAGCGAAACATTATTTTCTCTGTTTAAAGAATCTGGTTGTAGCTCAATCGATTTAGGAGTAGATTCGGCAAGTAAGACTGGGCTAGATGTGCTGAAAAAGCCTTTTTCTATGCAAGAAATTATGGATTGTGCGCAGTGGTGTCATAAATATAAAATCAAATTCAACTGTTCCCTTATTTTTGGCTATCCAGGGGAAACTATAGAAAGCATTGAGGAAAGCATCCAGAATATTTTTTTGTGTCGCCCAAGCTCTGTGGTAGCTTTTATTGGCATCCGACTGCACAAAGGCGTTCCCTTAACGAAGTCTCTCGAAAAAAATGGATATATTTCCCATGAAAAAATAGGAATTGATCCTGTTTTTTATATAGAAGAATCTGTTCGAGAATACCTTATAGAAAGACTATCCACACTTTCTAAAAAATATGAGAATTGGTTTATGCCTGGATTGAATACACAAAGAATAACCAATGCCTATGTAAAGCGAATCCGAAGCAAAGGCTTTAAAGGCCCGCTCTGGGAATTGTTTAGCATTAAGGATTAGTTTTTAAGAATGTTTTGTAGTGAGAAATTTCCTTGATACAAAAAAAACGAACTAAAAAATATATAAAGTATGGACTGTGCCTTATATTAGTATTGTTTTCTCTTTTTGTAATCTTCCTTGAAGAAATCTTTGAATTTTCTCCTCCGATGATAGAGGATATTCAACTTAAAAAAACATTAAAAATAGAGCAACATAAAAAATATAAATCTTTAGGAAATTGTTGGGCAAAAGAAGAGAGAGGACTAAATTTTTTATTTTTATCTGGAGACTCTTTTGTCCAGGGATGGGCAGCAGGGAAACTCACTGGCGACAGCTCTTCTCAAATGGAAGATGCTCTCTTGAAGCGTGCGTATGAAGCGATCAATAGCAAGGTTGTTCTCTGGCTCTTGCGTAAAACAGGGTATGTATTGAATTCTGATTTGCCAGATTCTTTCCCTCTTTTTATGCAAAAAGAAATTTATGGCTTTTCCTCTGCCATCGAAGACCGACATCCAGAGTTAGGCTCACCTTATTTCCGATCCCTCCATTATCAAACAGCCCATGATCTTGCTCATCAGGTTATGGAAAATATTTTATCTGCACCAGGCTGTACTTCTTTTGCTGCCTGGGGAGACACTACAGAAAACGGACATCTCCTTGTTGGCAGGAATTTCGATTTTGAAATAGATGGTTTGTTTGATATTTTTAAACTAGTGCAAATCGTTCATCCAGAAAAAGAAGGAATTCCTTTTATATCTGTCAGTTGGCCTGGTATGTATGGTGTGGTTTCTGGAGTAAATAAAAAATTAATATCCATTACGTTGAATGCTGCGAAATCCGATCATTCCGCATGGAAAGGAATGCCAGTAGTGGTGATGAGTCGGATGGTCTTGCAGTCAGCATCTTGTATCCAGGAAGCAGTATCTATTTTACAATCGTCCCATTCTTACATTTCTGAATCGTTTCTTATCGCCGATGGGAAGAGTGGAGAAGTAGTCGTAGTAGAAAAAACTCCTAAGGCAACTTTAATACGCAAGCCAGAGCCTTCCTCTTCTAATCTTTTGTGTACAAACCATTTTTTTTCTTCTGATTTTCAAAGCCATAAACGCCATCTTTCCTTTGTACAGGAAGGAAGCTCTATACAAAGGCTGCATAGATTGCAAGAATTGGTTGCCAGGCATAAGGGAAAACTTTCCCCCAGTATAGCAGCTAAAATTTTAAGAGACTATAAATTTTCAGGAGATATTGACTATGGTATGGGACATCTCCACACCATCAATCCATCCATTTGCTCCCATTCCGTCATATTCGATCTAAGCGATGGTATTCTGTGGATTTCGCAAGGGCCTCATCAGTCCAATTCGTATTTACCTATAGATATACAAAAAATTTTGAACCAATCCCCTGAAGAATCTTGCATACTTGCTGATAAAATTATACCTCCTGATCCTATCCTTAGCCCTCAAAAACTCGAAGGGCTTCGATTATGGCGGGCTTCTATTCAAAAATGGCAAAAAAAAGCAAATATAGAAGAATTAGAACAAATTGTTCATGCCCTGAAAAAAAACAATCCCGATCATTTTCTGACTGCTGTAGCAGAGGGAGATTTATGCCTTGCTCAAGGGAAAATAGAAGATGCTAAGAAGGTATGGTTGGATGCGCTACAAAGAAAACCATATCCTGATTGGGTTCAGGATATAGTTAAACGTTTAAATAGCCTGCCAAAATAATTCTGGCATTCCTAGAAATACAGCTCTGCTGCCTCTATTCTTTGCCTGAGGATGGGGCGTAGGGAATAGTTTTTTCAAAAGAGGGGATTTCTCTTTCCTCTTTTATCTCTTGCCAGCGAGAGTGAGAAGATTCTTCGTTCTCTGAAGAAAATTTGATAGAGATTATTTCTTCTTTTGGATGAATCTGGTTCCATCTTTTATAGGAATTCTCTAACAATCGGCTATCTATCTCGTTTGTTTCTTTGGCTTCAATATATTTTAAATTTTTAGCCTCCCGTTTTTTCGGGCCTCTTGGATATTTGTCCAGAAAGGAGGATACTATAGGTACGTGTTCTTGATGATAGTAGTCATATTTCTCAAAAAAGGGATTTTCGATTAAGTCAAAATCAAGGATAATCGGGCCTACAGAAGCACCCCAGCCTGGACGCGTTTTATTTTCCTTTAAGGAGCATTGTAGTAAAATTCCCTTATCATTAAAATAAAACAAACCCATCTGTTCTAAATTGACAGCAGAAGACATATCCAGCTTGCCTTTTAAACCGCTCTGTCCGTATGAAAGCATCAGTTGGCCTTCATTGGATTTATAGCTGGCATAAACGAATAAAAAACCATCTCGATAAGGAATCACTTTAACTGGCGGGCCTAGGTGGGTAAGGACTGACTGGCAATCGCTTACACCTTCTTGGAAAAGACCCATTTTGGAAGGCGGGACAGGCATATCAATTTTAACAATATTATGGCTACAGCCAATTCCCCCGAAAAATATTGACAGACAGGCTAAAAATAAGCCATTTAGGAATAAATTACATCTCTTTTGTAGGATTGCCATAAGAAACACCATAGTATTCCAAAATTCCGTCTTTATTAAAGATAAACATAGCTCTATCGTATTTAATATCTACATTCCAATAGTTATAAACAAACAAATACAAAGATTTATTTTTTAGCTTTTCTACCCAATAGTAATAGATTGTGCGCTCTTTCATGCTTTTAATATCTATCAAAGAAGGAGGCCCAAAGGATTCCAGAACCTGCTTTTCTGTAGTTATATTCAACTGAATTTTATCAAAAGACCATTGCTTAGAAGTCCCTACCTCACGACTACCAATAGTACAAGCCAAAAGAAATAACGGTATAAAAAACAAAAGAAAATGTATTTTTGACATATTCCATCCTTTAATTTTTAGTTGCAGAAAATAGTTTATAGTTACGCTGATAGGCTATGCTTTTTTTGATGAATAAAAGATGCCAATGTATTGATAGACTGGAACGATTGGCGGGCAAGTTTTTCATCTTCGAATTTAATACTGTATTTTTTTTCCAGAGCCACAGCCAGCTCTAGTGCATCAATAGAATCTAATCCTAATCCTTCTCTGAAAAGAGGTTCATCCTCTTGTATTTCTTGCTCCGTTGTATTTTGGAGATTCAAACTGGTAATGATAAGATTTTTTAGCTCTTTTTTCAATAATTCTATACTTTGCATGAAGCTTTCACCTTTCTGATGACTTTTTTTACTAATCCATGAACTAGCATCAAAATACGAATAGTGACAAGAATAGTATTTAAAATCGTTGTTCTAAAATTGTCCATAAAAGGGCGAAAATGGGAAATTCTTTTTCCTTCTGGATGGTAATCTACCTGAACAGGTATAGAGATAATGGGAATCCCTTTCCATGCAGACCGAGCCAGTATTTCTACCTCGAATTCATAGCGATTGAACCAACTATGAACAGCATTGATAGAATGGATAGGATAGGCTCGAAAACCACTTTGTCCATCAGCAATAGAAAGTCCTGTTTCTACTTTCAGCCAAAAGTTGGTAAATTTTTTCCCAAATTTGCTGGAGGATGGAATGGACGGCAACTCCATATTCCGATCTCCTACAACAATCGCCTCAGGGTTTTCCGAAATAGCCTTCAGGAATTGGGGAATATCCTGTGCTTTGTGTTGTCCATCGCTATCCATGGTAATGGCATAGTTCCATCCTAATTTTTTTGCCTCTTGAAATCCTGTTTTTAATGCCCTTCCTTTTCCTCGGTTTTTGGGAAAAGCAAGGATTTTTATGGGCAAATTTTGCAAGACTTCCATGGTATTGTCTGTAGACCCATCCACAACAACAAGAATATCCGAAATATATTCTAAGGCACTTAAAACAACCTTACGAAGGATAAGACCATGATTATAAGTAGGAATAATCATACCTATCTTGGGATTAGTCTTGTTTATACGCAAATGGCTGTATAGTATTTTGCCATTTGGGTTTCTTGGTATTTTATCCAGGATAATTATATCTTGAATAGAGCGATAGTTTGCCGACCTTTTTTGGAACTCTTTTTGTATTTCAGAGCGAATTAAATTTGCATTCTCCTGAATTTCTACAAAGGCAACCCCGCTCTCTCGATAGGAAGAGCTTTCCATCCTGACAACTGCTACATCTTTTATCCCTGGAATCGTTTTTATCTCTTCTTCTAATTGCGTTGTGGAAATGCGTTTTCCGCCTACTTTCATGATTTGCTCTTGCCTGCCTACAATTTTAAATCTGTTTCCCTCTTCAAAGCGCACAAAGTCACCAGTATGATGCCATCCCCTGTTTTCTGCCATTAAAACATTGGAAGATATAGCGGGTGATTGTATAACCAATTCGTTTATTTCAGACTGTGCCTCTATTTTTTTTTCGATGTATGGAAAAAGCTGTAAAGAAGGAGAATCCACCATCCCATCCCAAAGACGATAGGCTATTCCGCCAGTCTCTGTAGAACCATAGATTTCTAAGATATTTACACCTGTCAATCGGAAAAATTTTTGGGCGACTCTCGCAGGCAAAGGCCCGCCAGAAGAGATAGCTAGCTTCAAGTGGCTCATTTTTTGATCAGGATCATTCGTTTCGATAAAAGCCTGATAATGGATAGGTGCCCCTATCAAAAAATTTACATTTTTGTCTCTGGCAATTTTCATGACTTCGCGAGGCAATAGGCAATTTGTGTAAATAGCCTGGGCACCTGCCATAATAGGAAGCAGTAATCCAAAAAGCATTCCATAGATATGAACATTGGGCACCAGAGAAAGGACAACATCGTCTTGCTGCATTTTTAGTAAATTTTTCAGGAATTGTAATTCTGTGATAAGATTTCGATAGCTTTTTTCAATATATTTTGGTTTACCCATAGAGCCAGAAGTATATAAAGCACATAAAATATCATCAGCGTCTTTCAAAGCGTAGATATCATATTTTTCTAAAGAAGCAAAATCGTTTAACAGAATGACCTTAGAAGAAGATGAGAGGAAAGGCTCTAGCTCTTTTTCTTCGTCACTACAGACATAAGCAGGACTATTTTCTGACAAGATGCCTTGTAAAAAAAATCTATCCCGAAAATTTCCTACTATAGGAATAGCCCCAATCTTCAAGGCAGCGAAAAACAATTTTAGCCAGGAAAGTGGGCGAGAAACAAGGCAGAGTATTTTATCTTTCTCTTGAATCTGGCATGATTTCAGAAAACAGGCTGTAGCGTCCATTTCTTGCTCGAATACATTCCATGCTACTTCTCTCTCTGACGGATCATCTACCCTAAAAAGAATGCTGTTCCCCTTGGATCGCGTTCTCTCGCCTATATAAGCACAAAAATTTTCCATACTATTCCCTCTTTATTTCAGAATGTGCTGTGCTACTAACGCAATGTCTTTATCCATAGGGCGATCTGCTTTTAGATATGAACTTAAGCTCCGTATTCTTTTATAAAATTCCAAAATTTCGGGAGACATTGTTTCTATTCCTCCCCGAATGTCTGTGGCCTGGACTACAGCGAGAGAGAGAATCGCCAGAACACGGCTTGTCATTTCTACACTTCTTACCAGATCACGCGCAGCGATTGTTCCCAGGCTTACTTTATCCTGGTTACAGCATTCTGTAACACGAGAGAAAATACTTGCAGGCATAGCGTTTTTCAAAATCTCCGATGTCAGAGCTGAGCTTGTGATCTGCATGCCTTTAAAGCCATGGTTTAAGCCGACTTCTTCTGGAGTAGAAACAACGAGATTACGAGGAAGTCCTTTAGAAAATTTTTCATCAACGAGCAGTGCCAACTGACGATCCGCCAGGTCTGCCAGATGTCCGACTGCAATTTTTAGAGAATCGCATGCCTGAGAAATATAGCCTCCATAAAAATTCCCACCCATCAGGATAGCAGAGTCTTCATGATAGATTATGGGATTGTCATTCACGGAATTGAGTTCTGTTTCTGCCCAGTGTATGGCATGTCCCAATGTGTCCCTTGTAACCCCGATTATATGAGGCGCACATCTCAAAGAATAAACATCCTGGATGTTCGAAGGCTGGGCGAAATTTTTAGCATTGCATGTTGTCTTGAATAAATACTGGGAGATTGCTTGCGCAGATTTTTTTTGCCCTGCAAATGGTTTCAATTCATGGATACGCCTGTCAAAGGCTTCAGGATGCCCATGAAGACTCATAACCGCCATCGCCGTTGCCATTTCCATGACTTCACATAATTTTTGTATCTCGTTGCATGCCAATGCCATAATTCCTGTCATCACAGATGTCCCATTCATCAAGGCAAGAGCTTCCTTTGGCGCAAATTTTATCGCCTCAATCCCATTTTGTTCCAAAGCTTCCTTAGCACTGAGCGTTTTTCCATTCCATACCACTTCTCCCATGCCTGCCAAAGCACCCGCAATATAAGAAAGAGGGGTAAGATCCCCAGAAGCACCTACTGATCCCTCTACAAAAATGCAAGGAGTGATTCTATGGTTAATCATTCTGGCAAGGGTTTCTAAAATGCTGTAGCGCACACCAGAATATCCTTTAGCAAGCCCTACAAGCCTTGCCAGCATAATCGCAACTACCTGGTCAGGATGGAATTTAGCCCCTGTGCCACATTGATGGTATTGCACCAACCTTTTCTGCAATTCTTCTGCTTGCTTTTCGCTGATAGATTGTTTGGATGAGTCGCCAAATCCTGTTGTAGTGCCATAAATAGCCTGCCCATTTTTTAATGATTCTTGCAAAAACTGAACATTCGCTGCAATACGATCAAAATACTCTTTGTCATCAGAAACATTCACCTGTATATTTCTATAAACGACATTGTTTATATCCTGAAGAGTGATGTCTTGCTTTCCAATACATAACATAATCTTTGTTCCTTGCAAAATACCAGAGACATTGCCCTGGCTAGTATATTTCGCCCCTTTATACCTAACACGGATAAACCGTAATCAAAAAAAAAAATTTACCGCAGAGACGCAGAGTTCGCAGAGAGAGAAGATTTAAAATTATACTACGAAGAATATGAAGAACACGCAGAAGCAGAGAGAATATTTTTGGTTATTCTTCTCTCTTCTCCGCGCCCTCTGCGTCTCTGCGGTGAAATCTTATGGGGAAATTATTTAATTCTTATCGCTAAATAGGACAATGCCAATCGTCGTCTTCCTCTGTCGTTTTTTGAGCTGTGGCAGGCGTTGCAATCTTAGCGGGGGAAACCGCAGTAGCCTGAGCTGGAGAAGGCGCGGGAGTTTCGCTGGCTGGCTTAATAGGAGCTTCTTTTGGCATCTCTATTTTTATGGGGCCATTGCCTCTGGATTGGAAAAACTTGGGGGCAATCTGTGGGAACATGGCATAGGTCAAAACATCCTCTATACAGACTTTATCTACTCCCATAATCTGTTTCAAATCATTTTCTATCTTGCCCAGTTCATTAGGAATTCTATCAGCAGGTCTTTCGGTAACAGCCTCTTTCATATTCATATCTTGTAAGACTTTTTTTACAAGCTCCTGGTTTGCAGGAGCAGGTGTCTTGCCATAATTGCCCACGAGAAGATCTTTGGCTTCTTTTGTAATCTGTTTGTATCGTCCATACAGAACATTGAACACAGATTGAACGCCTACGATCTGGGATGTGGGAGTAACCAGAGGAATATATCCAAAGTCTTTCTGCACTAAAGGGATTTCTGCCAGCACGGCATCGAGCTTATCGCTGGCCTTAAATTCCTTGAGCTGGCTTTCCAGGTTGGAAAGCATTCCGCCTGGAATCTGAGCAATCAGAATTCTGGGGTCAGCCCCAGTGAAAGAAGATTCAAAGGATTTATATTTCTTCTTGATTTCCCGAAAATATTCGGAAATTTCTGCCAGAAGCTTTATGTCCAGGCCTGTATCGTAGGGCGTCCCTCGAAAGATTTCTACCATAGTTTCTGTCGGAGAATGACTGGTTCCCATAGCAAGAGAAGAAATCGCAGTGTCTATGATGTCTGCTCCTGCTTCTACTGCTTTGACAAGAGTGGCTACAGACATGCCTGGGGTAGCATGAGAATGAATATGGACAGGAAGCCCAATCTTTTTCTTGAGTTTTGTGGTAAGCTCGTGGGCATCGTAGGGTCTGAGAAGGCCTGCCATATCCTTGATGCAAAGGGAATCCACACCTAATCCTTTATATTCCTTCGCTATCTGCACAAAAGAATCTATGGTATGGAAAGGTGTGGTTGCATAGCTGATGGCTCCCTGAGCATGCTTTTTGGCTTTTTTTACAGCTTTTACCGCACAGGCAATATTTCTAGGATCGTTTAGAGCATCAAAGATGCGAAAAATATCTATCCCATGGATGGCTGCTCTCTCTACGAATTTTTCGATCACATCGTCAGCATAATGGCGATAGCCTAGAGCATTTTGTCCACGCAAAAGCATCATCATGGGCGTATTAGGAATGGCTGCCTTGAGCTGGCGTATTCTTTCCCAGGGATCTTCATTGAGATAGCGAATGCACGTGTCAAAAGTAGCTCCTCCCCAGCTCTCCAAAGCCCAATATCCTACTTTGTCCAGCTTCGAAGCCACAGGCAGCATATCGGATGTCAGCATACGAGTTGCAAGAAGAGATTGGTGAGCATCTCTTAAAACCAAATCAGCAATTTTTACTTTAGCCATAGTATTCTTTATTTCCTCTTTCTATAAATTTTTTCCAGACAATTTTTCGCCACTTCCTGGTCGGAAAAGGGAAAGCGATCTTTCCCTACAATCTGCACATTTTCATGGCCTTTTCCCGCTATCAGAACAATATCTCCTTCGTATGCAGATTGGATTGCTTCTTCTATTGCTTTCGCACGATCCAGGCAAAGAGTATAGTTTTTACTGTCGGCAAAGCCTTTTACAATTTCGCTGGCAATGCTTTCTGGATTTTCTGTCCTGGGATTGTCGTTGGTAATCCAGGTATAGTCGGCATATAGCTTGCCGATTTCTCCCATCATGGGCCGTTTACCTCTATCTCTGTCGCCTCCACAGCCAAAGACAAGCAGCAGCCTATTGGGTTTTGTTTCTTTCAATGTAAGCACTGCCTTTTTTAAGGCCTGGTCTGTGTGGGCAAAGTCTACGAAAACTTCAAAATTTCCTTGCCAGGGGATGAGTTCCATGCGCCCTGGAACGCCAGAAAAGCTATTGAGTCCTTGTGCAATGGTTTCCAGAGGGATGCCTTCGGCCCAGGCACAAGCAGCAGCAGCCAGAGCGTTTTCTATATTGTAAATCCCAGGTAAAGACAAAATTATATCTACTTTACCATTGGGTGTAACCAGGGTAAAACGATTTTTTACTCCTGGTGCTTGAATTTCTTCAGCATATATAGCAACATTTTTCTGCTTTTGCAAGCTAAAAAAGACACACTTTGCTCTGGTATTTTGTTTGAGATACTGACTTTCTGGTGCGTTATAATTCAATATTGCAAAGGCATTTTCTTTAAGTGACCGAAAGAGTAAAGACTTTGCTTCTAAATATTTTTCCATGGTAAGATGATAGTCCAGATGATCTCTGCTCAGGTTGGTAAAAATGCCAAAATCGAAGTCCAGATGGGCTACTCGTCCCTGATCCAGGGAATGAGAGGAAACCTCCATGACAACATGCTCTATACCTGATGATTTCATACGGGCAAAGTGTTCATTCAATTCTACAGGCTCAGGCGTAGTATGGGTCGCAGGAAAGAATTGCTCTGCATAGTAGCATCCTGTTGTTCCCAAAAGACCTGTAGGATAAGAAGCCTTTTGCAGAATACTGCGAATCAGAAAGGAAGTCGTCGTTTTTCCATTTGTGCCTGTAATGCCTGTAATTCTCATACCTTTTGCTGGTTCTTGCCATAAATAGTGTGTAATGCGGGAAAGAGCATGCCTGGGTTCAGGAGTAACACCAAAAGGTATAGGTCGGGACAGAGGACGATATTTTTGTGCCACTACAGCAACCGCACCTTTTTGGATGGCATCTTCCATATACTCTTCACCCTGCTCCTTTGTTCCAGAAATAGCGATAAAGAGCATACCAGGCTGAATCTTACGAGAATCGCTTTGAACATCTAGTATTGTACATTCCTGATCGTGAAACCATTGAATTTGAGGCTCTCGTTCTTTAAGAAAAGAAAGAGGAAGAGATTGTTTTTTCATGGTTTTTCTTTCCAAAGGTTACTGTCAAATTGGTAAAAGTTATCCTTTAACTTTAATAAAACCGATGGTATATTTCAAGAAAAATAGTTGTAACCTTCGTACCATAAAGATTTTTTCCTTTACATTTCTGTAAATCTATACTACAATTTATAATGTAAGTCGTAATATACTTTACAATCCTATTCTTTTTATCCAGGAGAATTTTGTATGAAGAATACATTCCTCGTATTGCTTTTGGTTTGTTCTTTTGTCATGGCAGAAGGTTGGCTGACGAATTTAGAAAAAGCGAAAGAAGAAGCAGCGAAAACAGACAAAGATATTTTGGTTGATTTTACAGGTTCAGATTGGTGCGGATGGTGCATTAAGCTCAAACAAGAAGTTTTTGATCAGGAAGTTTGGAAAAAAGAAGCTCCTAAAAAATATGTTTTAGTAGAGATCGATGCTCCTCGCAAAAAAGTCCTTCCTAAAGAAATTGCAGAATACAATCGTAATCTATTAGAAAAATTTGAGGTAGAAGGATATCCCACTATATGTCTTCTGGATAAAGAGGGTAAAATTTATGCCAGAACAGGCTATCAAAAAGACGGGCCAGAGAAATATCTGGAGCATTTAGCAGAATTAGCAAAAACCAAGGTAGAAAGAGATGATCTATTAGCAAAAGCCAATAGCACCACTGTTGTAGAAGACAAAATTCAGTATCTGAGCAAAGCTCTGGAATTGATAGAAAAAAATGAAGTAGGCTTTGCATACGTAGATTTAAAAGAAAGTATCGTTGCTCTGGACTCAGAAAATAAGAATAAGCTGAATGCAAAATATTCCTTAGAACTCTACCGTTATTATCATGAAAAAAAGGAAAAAGCAAAAGAAGATACTCTTAAAGCAGAATATGAGAAAAAATGCGACCTTTACATGGAAAATCTGAAAAAACACTCCCCATCAGAGGCTGCTGGCTTGCAAATTCAGCTTAAACTAATCGCTATTTTAAAACAGTATTTCCAGGTTAGAGATTGGGCCAATGCCAAAAAAGCATTAGAGGAAGTTCTTACCTTAAAACCAGAGGGTGAAGCCGCTCAACAAACCTACTATCTTTTAGGTGCTGTTCACTATGAAATGAAAGACATAGCAAAAAGCGTGGAACTTTTCGAAAAATCTATTGAATTTGCTCCAGAAAGCGATCTGGCTATGAGAATGAAAATGATCGTTCCTGCTTTGAAAAAAGAATTGGAAAAACAGCAAGCACCAAAAGATCCTGAAAAAACCGAAAAAGATCCTGAAAAAGTTGAAAAAAATAATGAAGCCCCTCATGATCACGAAAACTGCGATCATGACCACGATCATGAATAGCAAAAATTTTTGTAAAATATCATGATGCTTGTGGCGGATAGCAAATCCGCCACAAGCATATCACTTGTTACAGATCCAATCTATTTGTTTGTGTTTTGAAATAAGTGAAATACAATGGTTCATCGCCTCCAGGATTCCTTTTCCGTCTATAGCACAGGTTTTATAAATCTGTGATTCAGGTATGAGAGAAGATATTTTGCTTGTTTCTATGGGCATACTATTGTCCCTGTCTGCTTTATTCCATTGAAGAACAAAAGGAAATTCCAGCCAATCCTGGTGGAATAATTCTCTGATTCTTTTACGTAACACCCCTAAATATGCCTCACTTTCCTGTATTCTTTCTTTCTGGCTATCCGCTATAAAAAGTATCCCATCTGCACGAGAGAGAAGCATTTTGTGCGCTTTGTCCTATACATATCCACTATAGCCAGGAAGTGCCGTCAGGTTGAATATAATTTGCAAGGGGCAAGGTGTTTTTCGTTCAGGGATATATTCTCCGCAAATTCCTCTTTCTGCATCCAGCCCATAAAAGTATATAGGCTTAGGGGATGTAAGATCATGAGAAGTCAGCTCCAGCACTTTTGCTATACTGGTGCTTTTCCCTCCAAAAGGCGGGCCATAGTAAACAAGATTGATTCTTAAAGTTTTTTTTAAATAGTCAACATACATTTTTTCCCCCATGATACAACTCTAGGAAAGTAATAATGAAAGGTAAACTCTATCTTATTCCCGTAACTTTAGGTGATACAGTAGTTTCTGATGTAATCCCTGAAAAAGTAGTCCGTGTGATAAACACGATAGATCACTATATTGTCGAAGATGAAAGAAGTGCAAGGCGTTATTTAAAAAAAGCAGGAATACTCAAACCTATCCAGGAATTGGTATTCTATCCTTTGGATAAACATAAGCCTTCTGAGGAAAAAGGAAATTTTTTGCATATTCTGGAGCAAGGCAAGGATGTAGGATTGCTCTCGGAAGCGGGTTGCCCTGCTGTGGCAGACCCTGGGGCCGATATAGTCAGGATAGCTCATAATAAGGGCATTGTCGTGGTACCCCTGGCAGGCCCATCTTCGATTATTCTTGCCTTGATGGCATCGGGTTTAAATGGTCAGAATTTTGCGTTCAGGGGCTATATCCCTGTTCCCAAACAAGAAAGATTAAAAAAAATTAAAGATTTAGAAAGCATTTCCGCCAGAGAAAACCAGACACAGATTTTTATAGAAACGCCTTATAGGAACCAATATTTATTAGAAGATATACTTGCGTCTGCTTCCCCTTCTACAAAACTTTGTATTGCCTGTGATCTCACTTTGGATACAGAATTTGTCCAAACCAAAAGCATACAGGAATGGGGAAAGCAGCTTCCTGAAATACACAAACGCCCCACGATTTTTTTGCTGCATAGAAGAGGATAAAGAAGGGAAATAGGCGTATTTTAAGGTTAGGACCTTCAGCGCAATCCCTGCGTCTTTTGCAAATAGAGACTAATTGAATCGAATCTTTTTAAGCAAGTTAGCCTCCTTCGGAGGCAATCTTTCCCGTGCGTAAGCTGTAATCTTAT
>CALKWO010000128.1 GCA_938003875.1 uncultured bacterium | reverse complement strand
AAATCTGCAATGAAAGGGCTTATTGAAATAGTCAGGCTTTTGATAGAGAAAGGTGTTGATGTTAATGCAAAAACTGGAAAAGGGAATACTGCCTTGCCTTATGCTTTACTCGAAGGTCATTCAGAAATAGTCAAGCTTTTGATAGAGAAGGGTGCGGTTATGCCGAATGTGGGTGATGTAGTCGGCGAAATATATTTATCTAATGCTTTAAACAAAGGCCATTCAGAAGTAGCCAGGCTTTTGATAGAGAGAGGTGCAAATGTTAATGCAAAAGATAAGGATGACTGTACACCTTTGATGAAATCTGCAATGAAAGGGCTTATTGAAATAGTCAGGCTTTTGATAGAGAAAGGTGCTGATGTCAATGCAAAAGATAAGGATGAGTGGACATCTTTAATTTTTGCTGCAGGTGGTGACCATATAGAAATAGCCAAACTTTTGATAGAGAAAGGTGCTGATGTTAATGCAAAAACTAAAAAAGGGAATACTGCTTTGTCTTATGCTGTAAGCCAAGGCCATTCAGAACTTGCCAGATTTTTGATAGAAAAAGGTACAGATATTAAAGGTAAAGCTGGCGAAATATATTTAACGTTGGCTAAAAACAAAAACGATAATGACATAATAAAGATATTAGAACAATTCATAGAAAAACTCGACATCTACAAAGAAGAGTATACAAATATAGCACAAAAAGAAAAAAATAATAATTATGATCCTAAAAATAATGGAGAAGTTTTAGGTAAATATTACATAGAATGGGTATTATATGTTTTAAAAATGGAAGTAACCCGTCAAGAAAAAATATATTTAATCCAATGGGCATCACACCTATTAGAGAAAAAGATTGAAGGAATATACAATATTTCTCAGGCTGAGATAGAACAAAAGACGAAAAAAAGCTATGACATTAGTAAGTTTACAGATATTCGAGAAGATGACCAAAAACGGGCAGATTTTCGGCGAATGTTAGAAACTAATGAAGTTCCTATTACAATTACCGCTATAGAAGAAGCATTGTATGAATTTAGAAAAAATAGATAGCGAAACTAAAGTACCACAAAAAATAATCTCGTATTCATAAGGGTAACATAATTTCGATCTTGTAAAAAAAGATAAAAAATGTCTCTATATATCTTGATTGGCGACAAAGGCTCAGGTTGTACCTGAGCCTTTTCTGTTTCCAGCCTTTCAGAATCAATTCTTCCCGCAGTTCCATTCGCCGGCATCCTTTCTAAAATTATAAATATCAAAATTTTTCCCGTCATTTTTGGCGTCAAAATGGAAATAGGAAATTTGCGGGCTCTCAAAAGATTATTGCCGCACCGACCAGAGCAGCTCATTTCCAAGACATCCCAGGTATATGATCCGGAAAAAACAACGATTTTCTGCCCATTGGCGACCAGTGTTTCTGATAGAGCAGCTAAAAATTTTTTATTTTTCAGGATTTTTTTCATTTTTTTTGTGGACAAATGAGAATAGATAGAAGTAGTTATTGTGAATTTTTACAACCTGTTAAGGAGAAATCTTGAATCAAGGAAGAACGGTTTTCGATAGCTTTGATCGGAGTTAAATAGTCATTTTTACTCTACGTTAGGAAAAATAAGGAAGGTATCATGATAGTGCCTGAATTCCCTCCAGGTGATGAAAAATTCCCGGCATCTCCAACACTCACTATAAATATACCGGGGTTTCGGCAAGTAATGCTAAAGGACGAAAGTGTCCATCGTTGGAGTGGTACCCATAAAGATCGTATGGCATGGGAAGTTGTAGTCGCGTACAGAAATTTTGAGACGGCTATTGCGGAAGGCCGTTTAGCGAAACAAAGCCTTCCGCACTTTTCGCTCATTAGTTCTGGTTCAGCGGCAATTGCCATCGGACGTATGCTTAAGGAATTTGCTTATCCCACTCAAAGTCCTCGCCCATTTTGAAATAGAGGGCAAACAAAAGAAAATCCCATCTGATACCCGCATATTGGTAGTTAATACTGGACGCCTCCGTATCTCATAACGATTCACTTGCGTTTTACGGGAGCTCAAAGCAAGCAGGGAAGCTCTGTTTATTTTAAGAATTGGTGTATATTTTAATTTTTTTAATCAATTTAAAGTTAGGAGATATATGTCTAATGTGAGGAATATATTTTCTATTTTAATCATATTTAGCGTAGTTACTGTATTCTTTGGATTAATATATGAATTTACGTCGGAACGTAGGACTACGCAAGATGTTATTCTAGCATTATTGGTACTGATCGCTCCTATACCAATAACTATATTTATATCATTCATCATGGCTAGGCCGAGCAGAGATACAAAGGAAAGAGAAGATTCCGAAAACATGGTGAATGCGTTATTTTTCCTACTTTTCGGAGTTGTGTTCATTTTTGTAATTATGGAATTATTTAGAAAAGTTTTGTCGGAAGGAAGTGCAAAAATAACTTTCCCTTTATTTATCAATTCTTCAGTAATTTCTTTATATGTCGTCAATTATTATCACATTAGAAGTGCTACATTGGCGGGGTTCGTCACTGGCACTAGCTTTGGAATAGTCTTTTATGTTATATTTCTTCTATAAGGAATAATAGATATGTTAACAGACAGAGAGAAGTTGTTTAAATTACAAACTATTATTACACTCGTAGCAGTTGTAATAATAGCATTTGCCATTCCTGACTATAAACCGCCAAAAAATTGGCTAAAAGTTCTTATTGCGCCTTTTGGCTCCGTATCGCTGGTACTTTTTTCATTATTTGTATTTAATCAAATTATTAAAAATTTCCATTCTGATCCATACAATGTAAATAACATATTACGAAGTATATTCATCTTGTGCGGAACAATTGTTGCTATATGCTATTTTATACAATTAGTGACTGTTCATACAACCCTAGATCAAGCTATTTTTTATTATTCTGTATTGATTGGCTTGCTTGTATTTTTATATCTTAGGATTGGAAATATATGGAGTATGACAATTATTACAGGCATTGTTGAAGGAGCAATAATGTATAGAATATTTTTCAATCAATAACGTTATGAAGAGTTGGCTTATTACAACTTCAAAGACAGGCAAGCTGGAAAGGTTCTCCAGCTATACTCTATTCCCTAAAACCTACCCCCTACCTCCAACATTTTCTTGAAAACTCCGTATAAAGAATATCGGCTTCGCAAGAATGCCGGTACTCTTTTATTTTTTTACTTTTTTTACCATGTCTGAACAAGACAAAAACACCACCGGCGAGTACCCTTATAACTTTCAGACGGGTACGATCATTTCGATACTCGAAAGAGATCAGTTCTTACGTAAGGACATCTTTGAGGTGCTCCATAATAAAGAGCTGACGGAAGACTCTCGGAAAAAAAGGGTCTATCGAAAAATCAGGAATTCTCTCCTGAATACCTTGGAAGAGGTTGAGATTTCTAAGGTGATCGAAGAATTGCCTGAGATCGAAAAAAAGCAAAAAGAGAGAAAACAGTCCTCGAAAAAGGACTAATCGGTACAAGAGGGCGGTAAAACGCCCTCTTTTGTTTTTCATGAAGCAAAACTTCCCCATATATATATATTGAGCGTGATTCGAGATTCCTATCCCCTACCTATCCCCTCCTTCCTCCAACGTTTTCCCAACGTGAGTCGTCTAACAAACATCGGCTTCCTACGAATGCCGGTAGAGTCTCTTTTTATCCCATAACCATATTTTTTATGACGACTCGCAAAAACACCATCGGCAACTTCAACAACCGACAAACAGAACTTTGCTACCAAGCAATGAGAAGTGATCCTGATTTTCTCCCAATCGTAGAAAAGTGGAGATACTCTGAGAAATTTCCGATGAAAATCATGAAGGAAATTTGTAAAAAGTTTCCTTTGAAAGGAAAATATTCTTCTCTGTACTATTGGCTTCTCATGTACAGTATCAACCAGATTCATGAGATCGAAGTAGCAAAAGCTCTCCGTTCAAAAGAGACAGGCTCATCCCAGTAATTTTTAGGATAACCATTGCTGGAGCGATTTCCAGCACAAAGAGAGCAGCAATGCTCTCTTTTCTCAATTTTTCAACATTATCCTGTCCAGCGTAACTCCGAAAAAATCCAGAGTAATTCAAAAATGCGTGTTTTAGGAAAAAAATACTCTTATGGCTTTTGCCCACTTTCTTCCTTTTATAAAGGAAGTACTGTGCCCTAGAAACCAACTATCCCCTAACCCCTATCCCCTCCTTCCTCCAACGTTTTCTCAACGAGAGTCGTCTAACAATCATCGGCTTCTTCGGAATGCCGGTAGAGACTCTTTTTATCTCATAACCTTTTTTTTCTATGTCGACACGCTGTCACATTGCGCTCTATAAGAGCAAACAACAACGCCTCAGTAAGCCATCGGTACTTATTTATCGCCACTCTGACGGATACCCTGAAGGAGTATTGCCGGAAATTATGCCATTCTTAAAAAAATGGGATAAAATACGCGGTATGTCTGATATCGAGTATTTAGGAGCCAGGCTCCTTCAGCATCTGACCAATATATACGATCAATGGTCGCCATCGGATCCATCGTCAGGAATCTTGGGATACGGTATATCATGGGCGTTCCATTGGGATATCGAATATCTCTATGCGATCTATTCTGATGGAGAAGTGAGAGTATACGAAACCGAGTGGGAAGAGAAATTAGACGATAAGAAAAAACCTTTGAAAGTCTTACAGGTAAAAAGAGATCGGCAAAACTCAAATGATCATTCATTACAGGGTTTAGCCAAAACCGGAAGTTAATGTCCGGTAGAAAGAGGGTGATAAACCCTCTTTTCTTATTTTCACACCTTGATTTTCTTCAACAAATTTTCCAAAAAATCCGTCTAACAATCATCGGCTTCTTCGGAATGCCGGTAGAGTCTCTTTTTATTTCATAATCATATTTTTTATGACGACTCGCAAAAACACCATCGGCCACAAAAATCCTCAATCCTTGATAACTCCTGAGTTGGAGGCACGTTTTAAGGAAGTGGGATGTCAAAAACATATAAAAGACCCACTTGTCATTGCGAGATTTTTTAATCCTTGTGGTTCTGGAACATGGTATGCTACTGGATACTATCCAGACGAAAAGATTTTCTTTGGATATGCCAGCATCTTCAGAGACCATAATGATGAATGGGGCTATTTTTCATTACAAGAACTGGAAAATACAAAACTCCGGTTTGGACTTTCTATCGAGAGGGATCTTTACTTCCAAGAAAAACCCATTTCAGAGTGCCTCAAAAAGGATGGCCTGACGCCAAATTTCTGAGAAAAAAGGAGATATTGCTGGAAAGTGATTCCCAGCACCAAAGAGGGCGAGCTTCGCTCGTCCTCTTGTCTATTTCTATGGTCACTTTCTGTTTTCCAAAGGCAGTACTGTGCCTTAGAAATAAACTATCCCCTAACCCATACACCCTATCCCCTACATATCCCCTCTTTTCCACCAACAAATCCCATAAGAAAGCCGTCTAACAGGTATCGGTTTCCATTAGGAATGCCGGTAGCGTCTCTTTTTATTCCATAACTTATTTTTCTATGGCGACTCAAAAAACCACCATCGGCAAAAATAGAACCTTCACATGTCCGCATTGCCAGGCGGAAATCTCTTCAATCATAATCGAGCAAAAAAACCGTAGCGTCTTTTATGAATACCATTTCCCCAATGCTCATTGGGAAGAAATGCAAGAGATTGGTGATGCTCCTTATGACATTTATCGTTGTACAGAATGCGATGAAGAAATAGGCTCAGATGACTTGGCAAAGCAAGGTTTTGGTGTGATTTGAGACATCGCTGGAGAGTGATTTCCAGCACCAAAGAGGGCGAGCCTCGCTCGTCCTCTTTTCTATTCCTTATGGACACTTTCTGTTTTCCAAAGGCAGTACTGTACCTTAGAAACCAACTAACCCCTATCCCCTACACCCTATCCCCTCTTTCCTCCAACGATCTTCTCCCATGAACCGTCTAACAATCATCGGCTTCTTCGGAATGCCGGTAGAGTCTCTTTTATTCCATAACCATATTTTTTATGACGACTCGAAAAACATCATCGGCTGTATACCTGGCTTGTCTGGAATTTATCTCTGGCGAGCAAGGGCAAATCTTTTACCACACGCTTAAAGCACGCTCCTTGAAAGACGCTGAAAATCGCTTCCATGAATACCTTCGAACATACTACTCCGAGAAATCGGAAAAAGATGGAGATACCTATCTCTATCTCGACGGACTGGTGGCAGTAACATTACTGAATATAGAAAAACTGCCCTCTTCCCTAGAAAGAGCGTATGAGCGTTTGGAGAGTGTGCTTTCTATAGGCTAAAAAAGAGACCAAGAAATCCTTATGGATGGTGCTTTCCTAAGAGGGCATTTTTTTTGCCCTCTTCTCTACACCCTACACCCTATCCCCTACCTAACCACTAACCCCTATCCCCTCATCTTCCCCTACACCCTATCCCCTCTTTTCCAACGTTTTCCAAAAATGACTCGTCTAACAATCATCGGCTTCTTCGGAATGCCGGTAGAGTCTCTTTATATTTTCTAACCCATTTTTCTATGACTCATAAAAAACACATCATTGGCAAATCTCTCCCAAAAACCGTACAGGAAGAGTATCAGCTCGCAAAAAAACAGCATCGCCAAGCTCTTTGCGTATACTGCGGCGAACCTTTGGAAGTAATACAAATACAATCTGATTACGTCCACTGGTATTGGGATGAAATAATACATTCATACAAACAGTATGAGGACAAGAAAAGAGAGTCCGAACCGCCTTACTGCCTCAATTGTAGCAGACAAGATTGGGATTTTATTGATTATGACCTAGTTACAGTCTGAGAAAAAAGAGACCAAGAAATCCTTATGGATGGTGCTTTTCAAGAGGGCAAGACTTGCCCTCTTCTCTACATCCTACCCTCTAAACCCTATCCCCTATTTTCCAACGATTTCCAACGTGAGCCGTCTAAAGAGTATCGGCTTCCTACGAATGCCGGTAGAGTCTCTTTTATCCCATAACCATATTTTTTATGACGACTCAAAAAAACACCATCGGCCCTATATTCACATGCCCGCATTGCCAGGCAGAAAGACCGACAATCATTATTGAGCAAAAAAACTGTACTGTTTTCTATCAGTATCACTTTGCTGATTTTGATTGGGAAGAAATGGATAAAGAGTATGCTGATGCCTATAATACCTATCGCTGCTTAGAATGCGATGCTGAAATAGGTTCCGAGGAACTTGAGAAGCAAGGTTTTGATGTTCCTTAGGCTAGAGAAAGAGACATCGCTGGAGAGTGATTTCCAGCACCAAAGAGGGCAAGCCTCGCTCGTCCTCTTGTCTTGGCCATTTTCTGCTTTCCAAAGGGAGTACTATACCTTAGAAATAAACTATCCCCTAACCCCTACACCCTATCCCCTCTCTTCCAACGTTTTCCCAACACAAGTCGTCTAACAATCATCGGCTTCTTCGGAATGCCGGTAGAGTCTCTTTTATCCCATAACCATATTTACCATGAAGACTCAAGAACAAACCACCATCGGCCCTTCACTTCGAGAAGAGGTAGAGGAGAGATTTTCGCATGATTTCAGTGCTATCCCTTTACCGCTTTTGGAAAAAGCTTACCCGAACGGGGAGCTATCAGAACACATCATCTACCCCAAAGGCTATGATTTCGAGAACGAAGATGAACCGCTCTACCCGATGTGGGGATATGTATTCGAAGCCAATAACCAGTTTCTTAGCGAGAAACTTGAAGAAAACGTCAATGAGTTGGCCGAAATCGGAATCTATCTGATGCAAGTCAATGAAACCAGGGTAATTGTATTTATTACAGGGTGTGGTTATGACTTCTATGATAGCCACTGGCTGCCGATGTATCGTAATGTTTTCAAATGGGTAAAATAGAGACAAAAGCATCGCAAGAGGGTGTTCTCGCCCTCTTTTCTCACGCCTATTCCCTAAAAAAAACGCCTTATTTTCTATCTATTCTTCCTAACAATTACTCTCTCTTCATATTATATTATATCAAAAAAATCTATTGCGACTTTCACAACATTTTGTTAATATAATGTTAGCATCGTCTCATTTTCATATGGATAAAAAGGAAAACACTATGGGCAAACCTGTGAAAGAGCCTAAAATAGCTGGAATTTTTGGAGTTTCCCAAGCCAAAGATATTGGTATCTCTAAAGCCACTTTGTCCCGCCTTGCTGCCAAAAACGCGATACTCAGGCTTGGGCATGGGATGTACCTGCATTCCAATTCTGAAATTTCTCAGGTTTCACCAGAAGAGCAGGATTATGCGGAGGCCTGCGCAAAATTCGGCCATGATTCCTTTATAGGCGGGCTTACCGCTCTCTTCTATTTCGGGCTCCTTGAGCAAGTCCCCGAACAAATATGGGTCATTGTCCCTCAAACCAAGCAAACAAACGATACTCGATATAGGCTGATAAGAGTAAAAAAAATATCTCCCATTGGTATCGAAGAGCACAATTTTTTCCGAATAAGCAATATCGAAAGAACTTTGGTTGAAAGTCTTGCATATTCAAGTAAAATAGGGATAAGAACGGTGATTTTCGCTATCCGCCGTGCTATTATCGGGGAAAAAACAACGTTGGCAAAACTTATGGATATGGCAAAAAAACTCGGTCTTGAAAATATCCTCAAAAAATATTGGGAAACACTTATCGCTTCACTGGAGACTCTATGAAAAAAGACGGTCTCACCCACTCGATTACGGCTGCCTGGCGGATATGGCAAATAAACAAAAGACCCCATTTCAAAATATTTTTACATCCTTTCTTTTGGAAAGAATGGTCGCTCGTCTTACCAAAGAGCCAGAACTAGCAGAAAAGCTGGTTTTCAAAGGAGGATACGTCTCACTGCGTGTTTTTGGCTCTTCTCGCTACACTCTTGATCTTGATGCCTCAGTACAAAGAGCAGACATCAAAAAGATTGCATCGCTTGCAAAGGAAATCATTCAGGCAGATATTGGAGATGGGAGCTGGTTTGTGTACGAAAAAGAAGAGGAACTGAAGACCTTTAGCGAATATGGGGGCATTCGACTCAATTTCCGGGCCGGACTGGGTGAGCCACCAAAAAATATCAAGCAAGCTCAGACCATTCACCTTGATCTTGGGCTTGCCGATCCAGTAGTCCCATCTCCCGTGAAAACGGAAACCAAATCGATTTTGGGAAAAGATTCTCTTTCGTGGAAAGTGTATACCATTGAATCAACCGTTGCCGAAAAGCTTCATACCCTGATTATCCGCCACTCTGATAATTCACGATCAAAAGATGTTTTTGATCTCTACCACCTTATGCCGAAATGCAATGCCGAGATACTCAAAACAGCACTCATAAAAACCTTCAAATTCCGTGGAGATGAAGTTCCTTCTGACATTCTTTCATCTCTCAATAAAATTGATAGGGATCTTTTAAAAAGAGGATG
The DNA here is from genome assembly GCA_938003875.1 of uncultured bacterium. Classification (GTDB taxonomy): domain Bacteria; phylum Planctomycetota; class Uabimicrobiia; order Uabimicrobiales; family JABWCH01; genus JABWCH01. Next base: position 24,335 of record CALKWO010000128.1, on the reverse strand, counting down.
GCGAAGTGCAATTGCAGGATTAAAAGAAAAAATAGATTTCGACGAAGCATTTGAAAAAATCATAGTTTATTGTAAAAGTCTTTTCTGAAGAGCAGACAAGATTTTTTCTCGTTTTCTGGTCTATATTTCTTGCGTATTCGATGTTGCTATGGAAAAATAGTTTAAAAGATGATCTTACCAATAGGCTTTGAGAAATGGAGAAAAACAATGACTAAAGTTCCTGATCAACTTTGGGATATGATGAAACAGCATTTAGGTTATACGGACGAGGAGATTGCGCTTTTCAAGAATAATCCGAGAAACGTGAAAGTGATGGCTGCTGTACCATCCATGCAGAAAAAAACGATTGTGTTTGAGGTGGTGGAATCTCAGGGCTGCAATAGCCAGCATAAAATAGGAACCCGCTTCTTTTTTACTGGCGATGGCAATCTCATTACGAAAATGGCACCTTCCCGTATCTGTGCTTACGCGATGCCTATTATGGCTCAGGCCATCTTTGGGATTCAAGAATTATGGTACGCAGGCATTGATCCCAACACCCTCTGTTTTAAACGTGCGGGGTGTTTTGATGTAGGCATCCGATGTGGTGGATGGGGGCATATTGTTCTGGAAGTCAAGGTGATGGATCGAGAAGAGGCAACAACACTTTACGAACAGAGCAAGTAAGCCATTTTGGGAAAACATATATTTCAAATGAGGATGAAATATGCTACAAAAAATAAAAATATGCCAAGTAGATGCTTTTACAGATAAACTTTTTCAGGGTAATCCTGCCGGAGTTTGTATCACACCCCAATCGCTGGATGATAAACTCATGCAAAATATTGCATTGGAGATGAATCTTTCGGAAACAGCCTTTGCCGTTCCTTTAGAAACACCTGATATAGAAACCTGTGGGAATTTCAGCCTTCGCTGGTTTACACCTGTGCAGGAAGTAGATTTATGCGGACATGCTACCCTGGCAACGACGAAGGTACTCTTTGATGTTTACAAAGCCAAGGCGGAAAAGATCAGATTCCAGACCAAAAGCGGAGAACTGATTGTCAGCAAAAATGAAGGATTTTGCCTCGATTTCCCTGTTGACCTTTCCGATCATGTCAAGAAACCAGCTTCCTTATTAAAGTCGCTCAATGTGCGAATGGCAGAAGACTATGCTCTGAGCCGCACATTAAAAATGCTCTTGATTCGGCTAGCCTCGAAAGAAGAGGTAGCTGCTTTGAAACCGGATTTTGGGCTTTTGGCTAAATTTGAGAAATCATACGGGAATCACGGTTTTATCGTAACCGCCAAAGACACAGAATTCGATTTTGTTTCCCGATTCTTTGCTCCAGGTGTAGGAATCTATGAAGATCCGGTTACTGGGTCTTCCCACACGGTTCTGGCACCGTACTGGGCCAAAATTCTCGGCAAGAAAGCGATGAAAGCGTGCCAGGTATCAGCTCGGCGAGGACTCCTCAATGTAGAACTCCATGAGGATCGAGTATATTTGTTAGGCCAGGCTATCGTAGTCCTTGAAGGTGACTTATTGATATGACGAAGAGAGATAGAGATGAAAACCAATATAAGAAAAGCTATGCCGGAAGATGCGGAAGGAATCTGTGCGGTATTGAATCCCATCATCAGAGAAGGGAAGCAAACGGTTCTGGATAGAGAATATACTCCTGAGGAAGAAGCCCAATTTATCGCAAATTTTTCGAAACGAGGAATATTTCTCGTTGCCGAAACTGATGGGAAAATTCTCGGTTTTCAAACCATAGAGCCTTATGCCAGTTATACCAAAGCCTTTGACCATGTCGGGATAGTGGGAACCTATGTTTTGGAAGGTTATAGGGGATTGGGTATAGGAAAACAACTTTTCGCCAAACTTTGCGAGATGGCACCGGCGCTTGGCTATGAGAAAATATTTACCTACATTCTTGCAAATAATAAGCAGTCTATCGCGTATTATACCAACTTGGGATTCACAATCATTGGCATTGCTGAAAAACAAGCGAAAATAAAAGGCCGTTATGAGGATGAAGTTTTAGTGGAATACTTCTTTGGGGAAGGCACTTATGGAATTTTATAATGTATATGAGGATGCAAAGCGTGCAGAGTCCTATGCAACGATCGAGTTTCCAGGAACTTATTATTTGGCATATAGAGATTTGCCTGAAATCATATCTAAACACGCTAAAAGAGGAAAAGCTATAGATTTGGGATGTGGGGCAGGCCGTTCAACAAGATTCCTACAAAAATGTGGATTTGATACTGTTGGCGTTGATATATCAGAGGATATGATAAAAAAAGCAAGAGAAATTGATCCTAATGGAAAATATTACCTTATTGCGAATGGTGATTTTAGCCAATTTGAAAAAAATCACTTTGACCTGGTATTATCAGTGTTCACTTTTGATAATATACCAAACATACAAAATCGAATAAAATTGTTAAGCGCGGTCAAAAACCTACTCAATGAGGATGGAAGGATTATTCTTCTTGATTCAACACCGGAAATCTATAAAAACGAATGGGCGTCATTTACTACCAAAGATTTTCCAGAGAATAAACATGCCCAAAGCGGAGACAGAGTAAAAATAATAATGACCGATGTAGAGGACAAAAGGCCAGTTGAAGATTTGATATGGTACGACGAAGATTATCGAAAAATTTTTAAAAAAGCAGGCCTAAAATTGATTGAAACTTATAAACCATTAGCAAAAGAGGATGAACCGTATAAGTGGGTGAATGAAATGGCAATCGCTCCTTGGGTTATTTATGTTTTAAAAAGATAAATTGAAAGAACTGCTGTAAACAGAGCAAGAAGCTGCCCGCAGGAGGCTCAATGCATGTCCTCGAGCCTAAAGTTTAATCCCCTGTCACAGCCTGAAACCGCAGTTTTATATATCCATCCTAACTTTTTTTCTTTATGAAGACCAGATATCTGTAAATTTTTGGCTATCATAGAAAGCGATAAGATATGCGTAAGAAGATAATCAAAGAGAGAGTTATTCCGTCTGCCGACCAAAACTGGTTAGACTTGGAATATTTAGCGCAGGTAGAAGTTACGTCCGAAGATGCGGCACATCCGATCGAGTCAGCGTTGATACCGGGTGTTGTCGGATTGGGTTGGAGAGCAGAGCATTCTGGCCAGCAGACGGTTCGCCTTTTGTTTGATAAGCCGCAGAGGATTAGGCGTATTCATTTAGTGTTTCGCGAAGAGAAGCAGGAGCGCACGCATGAGTTCGTGCTACGCTGGCACTCAGATAGTGGCGAGCCTTACCGTGAGATTGCGCGTCAGCAGTATAACTTCAGTCCTCCGAGTACTACCTGTGAGTTGGAAGACTACACTCTTGATCTTATCAATTTGGCGGCATTGGAACTAAATATTGTCCCAGACATAAGAGGCGGATATGCTTGTGCATCAGTTGAGCAATTGCGCCTCGCATAAATAAGGCTCTTCTCAATGACGAAAACCTTTGTGCTTCCTTCATGCTGCACCCCGGATTCCGTTGCTTTAGAAACCGCCGCACGTAAAATAGAATGGCGGATTGAGCGGTTTCGTAATTGGCATTTATTGGATTTATTGCGAGGCCAAGATGTTGTTCTGTACCAAAAACTTGCATTGGCGCATGTGGTTGCCGATGTTTTAGATGTAGCATTGATTACCCATCCGCATCTCTGGCTGGCGGAACTCCCAGAGATGTATCGCAAACGAACCGTATATTCTACGACCATCGGCGAACTTCAAAAACTTAGGCTTAAATTTCCTGCCTTTATTAAAGATGCCTGTGAGAAACGGTTTCCTTCGCGTATCTATCAATCACTCAGAGAGCTAAAGAAAGAAGAAAATATCTTTTCCTCGCTTCCTGTTTTGGTAGCAGAGCCTGTAGTGTGGGCAATCGAGTTTCGTTTTTTTATTCTGGAACGACGGATCATGACTTTTTCCCCGTATTTCCGATACGGACAACTCGCGCAGAATGAATCAGACAATGGTGGGATACACCGTACTTCCTTTAAGTAGTGGGTCGATCATGGTGCCACAGATCAAGTGTGTCTGGTTGATTGGTGGGTTAGACCTTTTCTCTGGTCTTCAATGTCCACAATCAATGCCGTACGCAAGGCATTGACAAATCGGTCGACGCTCTCGGTCATCTGCAATTCGATCAACAATCCAAAGTCCATCTGCTCATCAACAAAAAAATGCAGGCGGTATGGGAAGATCGCTTCACTGTCCGAGATATCCTCAATGCGAATACCAAACGAGCCGGCCTTTGAGACTTGGCGATATTGGCACCAAGGCCCGATCGATTTTGTCACGAGGATGCCCTGCTCTACGATAGTCCAATCTTCTCGGTAAAACGAACCTACCAGTGCCAATATAAAAACAAGCAAAAAGAATCCGGACCAGATCCAGTAAAACCATGAGTTCGCCCAGTCTGAGGCAGGCTGTGGTCCATACGGACCAAACCACCAACTCACAAGCAGAACAGCAAATGATAGAAATCCGATACCCAGCGTCTGTCTGCTCTGGCGCATTCTTATAATGACGCCGTGAGTACATTGCTCAATGATATACCGTTCAACGTGTTCAATCATCATGGATATTTTTCATATTTTAAGAAGCATTAGTAATATATGCTTAAAAAACAACACAGTTTATCAATTTGAAATAATTGTTAGAACAAATTTACTCTATAAGATTACCTGTGCAATCATATGCCTTAATCATTCTTTTTTTGTGTTCCGATTTCTCGTATTCTTCTCTTAAAATAGCCCATTTCTTTAAATCATGATATTTGCCGTATGCATCCACGATACCTTTCCGAATTACGCCTTCAAACTGGATGTTTAATTTTTTAATTACATTCTCGCTCTTTGTATTTTCATATGCAGAATTAATTTCTATTCTAATTACATTTGAATACTCAAATGATAGTTTTATTAACGATGAGGTAACCTCAGTTGCATACCCTTTGTTTTGATGCCGTTTTCCAATCCAATACCCTATTTCGAATGTATTTGGGCCTTGCCTGGTATGTAGCCCTGTGCTACCGATAACTATTTCTTCTGCCTTATCAAAGATTCCTAAAACATAATCTTTATTTAAATCATAGTTTCCTCGAAAGGTTCTAAGTGTATTGATCTCCTCAATTAGTGTAGGAAAAGGTGCTTTTGCAAATGGCATCCATGGGAGTAAAACATCAGCTGATTCTTCGATTTCAGCTTTTAATTTTTGCGCATATTTTGGTTCCCAACATTTAATGATTAATCTATCAGTTTCTATTTTATAGGGGGTAATGCCATCATTCCAATTCATTCTCTATTTTACCTCTTTTACAGGTTTATCTTTTATTCGTGCAGCGTCATTCTCACGCTGGAGTTAAGCGGCAAAGTGTAGCGATTCCGCTTGAATGACTTGTTAGCCAACGACTAGGCTAGTTTTTATGCAATCTCGAAATCCGACATATATTGCATTTTATCATAATTATTTTTTATTTTTTGTCCAATAAAAAATGTCAGCAACACACCAACCTCAATAAATCCTCGCTATTCTCAAAACCATTATTCCCTACATAGCTACGCCCTATTCTCTCTGCGATGAGTGCGCCGCAAGAAAGCCGCATAAAGAGGCATGGCTGGAATACTCCAGCCAAAAAGAGGGCAGAGCCTCTTTTCTCCATGCAATTTGAAAAAACGCAGATCATACTTGTTATCCCTGCTCCCATTTGTCAAAGAAAATTATTGCAAGAGGGAGGGAAGGAAGCTAAAATATATCTTTCAGTAAATTTTTCAAAACAAATCCCAATGATCTTCAATAGGAGTACCCGTTCATGACTAAAATCAGTGTTTTCTTGCTTTTTCTTTTGAGCGGATTTTTAGTTGCCCAGGATCGTATCAAGCAAGACACAAAATCAGAAGCAAAAATAGAGTTTCAAATCAGCCAGTACTCCCCTATCATGTCATCCACGGTAGGGATTCCGCTCCAATATTCCGGAAAAATTTCGCCAGAGATGAAATGCTACTGGCACGCCAATTACGGGCATTTTCTATCTTGGAAGGAGCCGGATTATAAAGTAAAGTTTTTAGGCTCGGATGTTGTAAATAGCGGTGAAAAATTGTACTGGTCATACCGATTGGAAGATACAGAAAAACCTGCAAAGATAGAAATTCTAGTAATGGTAATAGATTTGTCGAAAAGAGAGATAGTGGCAACGGCTCATATCAATATTGGTTGGAAAGACAACATGGCGGTTGTTGTAGAGAAGTAATCTTGGGAAAAAGTATTTTTTCGGTCGTGTTTTGGCTGGCTTAAAAAATAGTCAAACTGCAAATTTATAAATTTTTTTAAAGGCAAAAGAGAAATGGGACGGGTTTTAATGCTCATGTTGGTTTGGGTTAGCTTGTGCCAGATAACTGGACAGATAAAGGCTGACGTTGATGATCTGAATTATTCGGTTCAGCCAATCACTGAGTACGATGCATTATTCACAAAAGAAAAAGGCTGGACAGGAGCGGATGGAGCATACTCCGTATCGTTAAGCGATACAACAACACTATGGCTGTATAGTGACACTTGGATTGGCGATATAATCAATGGCCGCCATAAAGACGCAACAATGATAAACAACACGATTGCCCTTCAGTCCGGCAAAAACCCTTTAAGTGCCTCTGCAAATTTTTTCTGGCAGACAACAAAAGACGGAAAGCCGGCTTCCTTTATTAAGCCTGCTGACGGCATAGGCTGGTTCTGGTTATATCACGGCGTCATAGCCGATGGTAAGCTGTATTTATTCCTTATGCGGACAATTAAAACCGATGAAAAATCTGTTTGGGGATTTAAGCAAACAGGAACGGTTCTGGCTCAAATAGATAACCCGCACGATGATCCGATGAACTGGCGGATGAAGCAATACAATGTCCCGTTTGGCCGGTATTCCGATAACGGCAATATGTTTTTCGGCTCGGCTGTTATGCAAGACAAAGACATGGTATATATCTATGGCTGCAAGGAAGATTGGAAAAAGGGCATAGACGGACGGAGTATGATAGTTGCCCGTGTGCGCCCAAGCGAGATTGAGGATTTTGGCAAGTGGCGGTTTTTTAATAATGGGCAGTGGAAAAAAGATGTGAACGACGCTACTGAACTTTTTGGCGGCATAGCATCGGAGTATTCAGTTAGTTTCCAGCCGATCTTAAAAAAATATGTGGTAATTTATACTGAAAACGGGATGTCGCCGAATATTTTTATGCGAGTTTCGGATACGCCGGTTGGCCCATGGAGCAAGCCCCATAAAGTCTATGAATGCCCTGATTGCAACTGGCACAAAACCTATTTTTGCTACGCAGCCAAAGCACATCCAGCGCTTTCCGGGCCAGATGATCTGCTCATTACTTACGTCTGCAACTCGACCGACTTCTGGCAAATGGCCAGCGATGCCCGCATCTACCGTCCGCGATTTTTAAGGATAAAATTTAACGTTCAAGAACGTCAATGAAAAGAGACTGAAGAGGTACCAAAGATGGCATTATTTGATTCGACAAAAACGAAATTATGTGATTTATTAAAAGATGTTTGCTGCGGTAAGATACAATTGCCTGATTTTCAAAGAGGTTGGATTTGGGATGACGATCGAATAAAAGGAATTTTAGCCAGCGTTGCAAAGTCTTTTCCGATCGGTGCTATAATGCTTCTTGAAACAGGTAATGACAATGTCAGATTTAAAACCCAATATGTAGAAGGGGTTAATCTCAGACCCGGCGTAAAGCCAGAGTGGCTTATCCTTGATGGGCAGCAACGCATTACTGCCCTTTACCAGGCGATTATGACAAAAGAAGTCGTTACTATGCGTGATCCAAAAGGATATGAGATAAAAAGATGGTATTATATTGATATGAAAAAAGCAATGAATGGTGATTACGATCTTGAAGACGCTATCATATCTCTCAATGAAAATAAAAAAATTACGAAAAATATCGGAAGAGATATAGTCCTTGATTTGTCAAAAGAAGAGTTTGAGTATGAAAATTTGATGTATCCGGTTTGTATGATAAACGAATACAGCACATGGAGAAGCAAATTCAATAAATATTATAAATATGATAGTGAGAAATCAAAACTTTGGGATTCTTTTGAAGAGAAAGTAATTAATAGCTTTCATCATTATGACGTACCTGTCATTGCCATGAAAAAAGAAAACTCTAAAGAGGCTGTCTGTCAGGTGTTTGAAAAAGTCAATACGGGTGGAGTTTCTTTGACTGTTTTTGAATTGCTTACCGCCACTTTTGCTTCTGAAGAATTTGATTTAAAAGAGGATTGGGAATCCATTTCCAATAAGTTTAAGCCGCATGAAGTGCTTCATAAAACGCAAAATACAGATTTCATTCAAACCGTTACATTATTAGCGGCATACTACAAAAGATTGGAAATTAAACCAAATACCAAAGAAATTCCAGCTGTGAGTTGCAAAAGAAAAGATATGCTTAATCTAACTCTGGATAATTATAAGAAATATAAATCTTTAGCAGTTAATGGATTTATTAGAGCAGCAAAAGTTCTTGTTGAGAATCATATATATAATTCTCGGGATATTCCTTACATCACTCAATTGATCCCTATGGCGGCTATTCTCGCTGTTTTGGACGATAAAATAAATAATGTTGGTAATAAAATTAAATTGATGAAATGGTACTGGTGCGGAGTTTTGGGTGAGCTCTACGGTTCTGCGAATGAAACCCGCTATGCGATTGACTTGCCTCAAGTTGTTGATTTTATTCTCAATAATGCTAAAGAACCCAACACCATTTATGATGCAAACTTTTCACCGTCGAGACTCCATACTTTGAGAACGCGAAACAGCGCAGCTTATAAAGGAATCTATGCTCTTCTACTGGATGAGGGGACAAAGGACTGGTTATCGGCGACTACAATTGATTTTAGTAATTATTATTCAGAGGCCATAGATATTCACCATATATTTCCTGTTGCCTGGTGCAATAAGAATAAAAAAAACAAAGGCGATTACGACTGTATCATTAATAAAACTCCTCTTTCAGGCAGAACAAACAGAATCGTAAGTGGAGAAGCACCCAGTCAGTATCTTGTGCGGGTAAAAAAACATGCTAGTATTGATGAACAAAAATTCAACGAGATACTGTCAACTCATGTGCTTAATGCCGAATTCCTTTACAAAGACGATTTCGAAGGATTTTTTCAGGACCGTAAAGAGAAAATTTTGCAGAGAATCGAGAAAGCTATGGGTAAACAAATCTCGCGGAATGCTGTAGATCAGGAAGAATGTAAGTATGTTGATGATAATTCCGATGATTACGATGTGCCTGCATAACCAAAAATTATTCTTACAGAAATAGTAGAATGGCATTAAGGAATTTTAAATGACATGGAGTTTTGAAGAAACAAGACGTGATGCTGAAAATTTTCAAAGATTACTTCAAAAACATGATATTACCATAAAGAAAACCTCAACTTTCTATCAAATTTTTAAAAATTTATCTTGGATTCTTAATCAAACTTCTAAAAATAATGATGATTATACACAAGATGATAGAGAAAAATGGCGTAGAGCTATTGGTTTGTCAGATTTAATTCGGCATATACTAAAGGTTCAAGAACATAAAGATTTTTATAGACTAAAACCTCATCTTGAACTCTTAAATGAAGGGATACCTTCACAAAATACTGTTAATCCTGTTTCGGATGATGCAGCCCGTAAAATATTTGAATTACTGATAGCTACTTTAGTAATGCAATTTGCAGATAATGTCATAATTGATAGTCCTAAAAAGGCAAAAGGCAATAATCCTGATATTTTATTTACATGCCAAGGCAAACGTTTAGGTATTGCATGTAAAGTGTTACAAAGTGATTCAGCAGCTACATACTTAGATCGTCTTGAGGAGGGTATTAAACAAATAGAACGATCAGAGGCAGAAAGAGGATTTGTAGTCTTTAATTTGAAGAATCTCTTACTTCATAATGACGTGTTTGCTTTAGATAACGCTAAGTGTCAGGAAGAATCAGAGATTTACTATAAATCATGGCTAGATACAAAAGAACCAGAAAAAATTTTGAAAAAATTTGGTGATGAGAAAAAAAGACAGATAGAAAAAGAGATTAGAGAGAAAATAGATGTTTCAAAACTTTTTCAGAATAATAAGAAGACAGCCCCCTTAATCCTCAATTTATGCCAATCTTTATCTGCTACTGGGAATCCACCAACATTTACACTGACCGGCTTTTTTTATGCGTTCACTTTTGATGCAATAGATTATTCACAATTTGATAAAGAACTCGTAACCATGTTAAATAAAAGTTTGCAATTCCAATTAGAAGACCAAGAGTCGATAGATCCATATTTATGGCTTGAAGATATCAACGGACACAAAAGTCTAGAATGGGTGAAAGAACAAAATATGGGATCTATAGTTAAGTTAGAAAGGACTGTTGAAGTTAAACAGCTCTACGAAGAAAATCTGAAAATTTTAAATTCCAAAGAAAAGATTCCATATTTTGATCCATATGGAGAATTTCTTTACAATTTTTGGCAAGACATTGAACATCCACGAGGGATGTTACGCCGCACAACATTAGAAGAATACAGAAAGCAAGATCTAAAGTGGGAGACTGTGTTGGATGTTGATATTTTAGCTAAAGAAGAAAAAGAAAATTGGGTTTACAAGAGTATACATTTTTTATATCCTGATTATAATTTTTGTTTGGTCTTCCTGTCGAGAGGTGGAAAAGATGCTACAGTGGTACGTGAATTTGATCTACGTAGCAAATTATTTGTAAAAAATGGATTCGAATTGTCAGAGGCTAGAAATAGAGTGGCATGGATGGATAAAGACACGGTTTTAGTTGGGACAAATTTTGGAGAAAACAGCTTAACCAAAGCTGGATACCCACGCATTGTAAAACTTTGGAAACGAGGTACACCTCTTGAGAAGGCTGAGACAATCTTTGAAGCTAAGAAAACTTCCGGTGCGTATGGCTATCGCCTTTTTAGTGAAGATGGTACTATAGACCTTATAGTTGAAATCATTGATTTTTTTACATATGTTTATTATCTTTTGCAAGATAATAAACTGAATAAAATTGATCTACCTAAGAAAGCTAAAATTGTCGGCTATTTAAAAAGACAAATTTTGGTTCGATTAGAAGACGACTGGAATATCGGCCTAAAAAGCTACAAGCAGGGTTCAGTTATTATCGGAAATCTGAATGAGATTATGGCCGGAGAAAAGGAGTATCAAGTTCTCATGGAACCCGGCGAGCGTTGTTCCATATCTTTCGTGAAGACTACCCAAAATACCGTTCTAATTAAGGTTCTCGATAACGTAGCCAGTAAGCTTTATCAGTATATAGAGGATAACCAAGGAGGCTGGCAAAAAAAACAAGTAAAAATAGAAGATAAAAGTACGTTGAGTATCATTAATACCGACCCAAAAAACGATGATTATTTCATTAGTTGTGAGAGCTTTTTAACACCAAGCACTCTTTATTTAGTTGCTACCAAAGAAGAAAAACTAGAAATGCTCAAAAGTATGCCGAATTTTTTCGATTCCAAGCTCTACTCCAAGCTCTACCAGACTCGGCAATACGAAGCTATTTCCACAGATAGTACCAAGATTCCTTATTTTGTTGTAATGAGGAACGATATTCAATTCAATGGAAATAATGCAACTCTGCTTTATGGATATGGGGGATTTGAGAAATCAATGGAACCTCTCTATTCAGCTATGTTGGGTAATGCGTGGCTTTCAAAAGGTGGAGTATATGTTCTTGCTAATATCCGCGGTGGTGGTGAGTTTGGCCCTAAATGGCACCAAGCTGGTATGAAAAAAGGCCGCAAAAAAGTATTTGAAGATTTTATTGCGGTTGCCCAAGACCTTTGTACAAAGAAAATTACATCTCCAGAACGACTTGCTATAAAAGGTGGAAGTAATGGCGGTTTGTTAGTAGGAGCGGTATTTACTATGGATCCAGTCAGGTTTAAAGCCGTAATTTGTCAGAAGCCGTTACTTGATATGAAACGGTACACAAACTTGCTGGCCGGGGAAAGTTTTGTTGCGGAGTACGGTGATCCAGATGATCCTGAAATGTGGGAGTACATCAAGACATATTCTCCTTATCACAATGTAAAAAAGGAAGTGAAATATCCCGCCGTCTTTTTTGGCACGTCCACTTGTGATGACCGTGTTCATCCTGCTCATGCACGGAAGATGTTTGCTAAAATGAAAGATATGGGGCATGAAGTATATTATTATGAAGACACAGGCTCTTCGCTATTTAGTGTGGATGATTTTCAGGAATCTGTTAAACTTATAGGTAAATTAAGAGATACCAGTGATCCTGTTTCTTTATATTTAAAGGAAAAGCTATCTGAAAAATTCCAGCAGCAAATAGATAGGTATAAGGATGGAACAGAACTTTCCAACGAATTGCTAGAAAGCCTAGTAGCAGAATTTAATCGCTTGCTTGAAATACCTTTTTTTCAACAAGAGAAATTTACATCTATAAAGCTATCTGAGGAAACCCAAAGATTACTCGCTCCTAAAGAACTTAAGAAAGAGGAGCTACTAAGACTTAATCGACTCCTATTAGAAGATACTTACCCATGCGAAATAGCGAAGAGCCAAAACACAGGAGGAGGTCATGAATCAACCAATAAACAGCTAGCTTATATATCTGCCTTGGAGTATATATTTTTGTATAAACAATTGATGGAAAAGTGATTTTGTTTATAATGTCCCCCATGATAAATTAGCCTCTACTAAAGCTATAATACGAAAAAATTCTTTCTGCAAAAAACGAAGGTTTTCGGCATCCTAAAAAAGATGATTAGCTGTGCGAATTCTCCATGTATCAATGAATGTGCCACGATCCCCGATCATCGCTGAGTTACCGCACAGCAAGCAAAAATTTCATAGATACACAAATAAATATCAATCAACGCAAAAGAAATGGTTTCTATCTACAAAAAAAGATTGAATTATGTTAGAAAGCGAGGCAAGTATTCATGGGTATTACTGATCGAGTAAAAGATAAGTATATCGCTCGTCTGGACGAACTAATACAAGCCGGGCAGGGAATCCCTATGAAACAACATTCGGAGTTACGCAGTGATTTTATAACTGGCGAAAGTAACTATCTACACTACAAGCTGGCAAGTTGGCCTGATCTGTTCGAGTGGCCAACATCGTGTATAGCAGTTCTCGAACAGGTTGTTCCAAAGTCAAGCTTGCTCCGCAAGAAGCTTGAGAAGTTCAATATTCTCGGAAAGGAATCTTCCGAACTAGAGTTTGCCGTCTCGTTCTTGAAATCGGTGAAAACTGAGATACAAAATGGTTTTTTAGATAATCTTGCGCTCCAGATCGAGTCTGAAGTATTGGCTGATTATCTCGCTCAGGCAGCAAGTATTTTGAAAGGCGAAAAAAATGAGTTTGCCCATATTCCTGCTGCCGTCTTGGCAGGCGCTTCGTTGGAAAAGACTCTCAAGACTCTTTGTGATACCCTCATTCCGCCGGAACCAGTCTTAAACGAGAAGAACGCACCTCTTGGAATGAGTGCGTTGATTGATGCCTTGAAGAAGAGGGAGGTTTTTAACGAAGTCCAAGCCGAACAGCTTAGATTTTTGGCTGCAATCAGGAACAGCGCAGCTCACGGAAATTTTCAGGAATTCGATCGGCAGCAAGTTAAGATGATGATTGAGGGAGTGCGCCGCTTCATAAGCCAGTATCTAAAATGATTTCTTTCTCTATATGGAAGTAAATTTTGATGTTAGTAAAGAGGAAAAACAATGTTTAGCTGGTTCCGTAGACTAATCCGACGTATTCGTATCTTTGTTGGCATCTTTGGTGTGGAGATAGAGTTCCATCCCCCGGAACCAACTCACATCCAAGCGAAAGAAAATCAAATGGGTACTACTGCAGAGCTTGATGGGGACGCTACCATACAAAATGATAAAGGTAGTTACGTTATTTGGGTCAAACCTCCTCTCACTGCCAATCCTCGTTTTGTTCATTTTTCGTGGGGCGGACCGGTTGACCCACACTCGTTTAAAGTACGGGATTATATTAGCGGTAAACTCCAACAGCATCACGGAGCTACGCCACAACCAGAAACTGGTTTTCAAATCAGTGAATGTTCGATGAGCCGAGATGAAGTCTGGTCAAGCGCATTAGAGCGTATCCCTGCCCGTGGAGAGCTATATCATAATGTGCAGCATTTCACATGGTGGAAAAAGAAGCTCAAAGAAATGACTCGCAAGAAATTATTGTCCGTAGGCACCACTAGAAAGATTACTGCTGCTCAAGCAATCCTCCAAGCCATGCGATCTCTTGATGGTGAATGCTCTATCTCCCAGGTAGAACACTGGATATCGGATCACATTGGAGAGTATTGGAAAGACATCTCTACTTCTATGGCCGACCTTACGTATCCAGGAAACAATTCGTCACCTTACAAACCGGAAGAGCGGTTTCTTGAGAGTGTCCACTCTGGTGTTGGTGTGTACCGGCTCCGCAATGATTGGAAAAGAACTTAAGGCATTACTCCATGAATCCTGATGAAAAGAAGGCACTGATTGATCGGTATTTGATCGCATACAACGCATTTGATATCGAGGCTATGCTGGCTCTACTCCATCCTGAGATCAAATTCAAGAACATATCTGGCGGGAAAGTCAATGCCAGTGCTTCGGGAATTGGTGAATTCCGAAAGCTTGCGGAACAGTCGAAGAAACTTTTTTCATCACGCCAGCAAACAATGACGAAATTCGAGGATACCGGCGAGCGTACTATGATCGAAGTAAAATTTCGTGGCGTTCTGGCTATGGATTTCAATGGAATGAAACAAGAGCATGTGCTGGAGTTGATTGGGCGATCAGAATTCCAATTCCGTGACGGTCTGATTTGCAAGATTACTGATATGAGCTGATTTTTTTATACATCAAGAATAGTTTAGCATTATCTTTTACTTGGTGAGGACACCTCATGGGCAATCTTTCACGCTCCAAATTGATTCAAATGGTTTTTATACGGATTTTCGTAGTGATCCCTTTGCTACTCGCTATATTGTTCCTGCCCGCTGGAACCTTTGCGTACTTTGAAGCATGGTTGTATTTTGCGGTTCTTATTATTCCCATGTTTCTTGTTTTCATCTATCTCCTCAAAAACGATCCTGAACTTTTAGAACGAAGGATGCGAATGCGAGAAAAAGAACCTGAGCAAAAAGTGATTATCAAAATCTCGTATGTAGCCTTTCTTATTACATTTCTTGTTCCGGGCTTTGATAAACGGTTTGCGTGGTCAAATGTTCCTATTTCAGTAATAATTTCCGCAGATATTCTGGTACTAGCGAGCTATGGCATATTTTTTCTCGTGTTACGAGAGAACCGCTACGCATCTCGTATTGTTGAAGTAGCGCAGGATCAGAAAGTCATCAGTACCGGGCTGTATGCTTTTGTGCGCCACCCAATGTATCTCGGAGTTTTACTGATGTATATCTTTTCCCCGCTCGCGCTAGGATCTTACTATGCAATGATTCCTTCGCTCTCGATCATTCCTCTTTTGGTTGCAAGAATACGAAATGAAGAAAAGGTGCTTGGGAGAGAACTCAAAGGATATCCGGAATACCTACAAAAGACCCAATATCGCTTAATTCCTGGGATTTGGTAGTTCTCATAAATTTCATAGCCGCCGAGAGAAAGTCTGGCGAAGCCTGGATCGAAGTGATAGAGCCATGATGGACAGAAGGTAATCCTTTCCTGGAGTTCGCCCATTTCAGCAGCCAAAGTGGGCTGATAACCGACGACGGAAAGCACTCTTCTCAAGAATGGCTTTGGGCAACTGTCCAGAAGCAGGCTGTCACCCACTCCCCTAGATCATTTAGGCACTAAATAACAACTACGAATAAAAACAATCCATATAATCCGAATGGTACCGCTATCAGGCCAAATATAATCGGCCCTGTTATTAATGCCCATACAGCGAAAATCATGCTTAGCAGTCCACAGATATGGTAAATTGAGGATATCGACATAATCTCACAGCGCTGTTCACGAAGTCTTTTAATACAACCTTGAATTTCCTTCTTTGTTTTTTGAAGCTCTAATGATAGTTCTTGCTTTTGCTTGTCTTGGGAAACGATCTCGGTGAATGCAAAATCAATGCTTCGAAGTTTCAGCTCTAAGTTGACGAGATCTCGGGTCGTCGCCCAATGTGCTATATTATAAACAGTGACATTGCCATGCCCAATCATAGCAAAGCAAATAGCTGCAATAACCGAAGCCAAATTTTTGGGTATGAAGATTTTTGAAAAAAAACTTTTCCAAATAAGAAAACCCCCGACTGAATCTGACATTGCTGTTTCCTTTTCTTTATTTTTTACTTGGGAACGTCAATAATCCAGAGAGATGTCCCATTGCTGGTTTCTGGATCTTCCGGGCATGACTCAAAGGCAATCTTTTTAGCATCTGGAGACCAAGAAGGTGCTCCATCATAGCCAGAATAACGAGTCACCCGTATAGGGGTTCCTCCCGCAACCGGTATCATAAATAGGTTCGCAAACCGAGTCCCCTCCGCTTCTGTGCTATAGATAATCCACTGTCCGTTTGGAGAAAATGCAGCATCTGTCTTATTTCCAGTTCCAGAGGTCACTTTTCTTCGATGAGTCCCCTCAATATTCGTCACCCAAATATCCCATTGCCCCTGAGAAAGTCTTTGGTACAAAATCAGATCACCGGCGCTCGACCAATTAGGTTGGCGGCAATCCTCATTGGCATCGGTAAGCGATTGATAAGGCGATGACCCATCTATTTTGTATTTCATAATAATGCCATTATCTGCGGCATCTAAAGAGTGGGATTCAAAAGTTATCCATTTGCCATCTGGGGAAAGAGATGGTTCGTAAGACACTTTGTCTTTCCTGTTGGTAATTTTCCTTTCCATTCCAGAAGGAGTGCTGCTATGGATCACAAATATTTCGTCATGGGGTTCGCGTGTGGAGGCAAACACAATTTGAGAAGTCAACATATTCCAACAACTTCCAGAAAGATTGATGTTACCGCTTCCATCCGATACGAGCGTTTTAAGTGAATTTGTTTCCAAATTGAGAATCAAAAGGTCTGCTGGCTCTTTATTGTAGACGCCTCGAAATCTTGTAAACAAAATAAGCTTCCCGTCCGGAGACCATGCGGGATTTTGCAAGCTCCCCGTTATGGCAATATTCAATTTATAAGCGCCATCTTCTCTCGTTTGAGCGCACATAAGGGAAGCAAACACAATGAAAAAGACAAATACAATATGCTTCATGAACGGCTCCTTCCAAGAATAACTCCATCCATTTACGAGGAATTTGTTTTCTATTCTACCATCTCTCTTCAACCATTCCAAAAATTTTCTGCACCCTACATCCTATCCCCTAAAACCTCCCCCCGCAGAGTGATCTGGAACGCTGACAAACAATCTTCACAAACAAATATTTTCTTCCCTTCTTCTTCAGAGCATTCCACACAAATCCATGTCGCTTGAGTTTTCTTTTTGTTCTCCTTGCAATGCAGACAATAACGGGACACAGATTTACTTTTTCCAAGAATGCGGGGGTACTAAATCTGTTTTTGGCCTTCGGTTATCTCTTCTAAAACCAGATAATGTTCAACCCAATCCCGAAGGGGTCTATACTCCCTAAATCTACCTCTTTGAAACGTCTTGGAGCGAGCGGGATTTTTTTCCATAACCCGCTTAAATGATCATCCTGCTCATGTTGGAACGCCTCTCTCAAAATCCTATCGAAAATCCCCAAAGTTTGCTCGCCTGCTATTTCGATACTCCGCCAGAATTTCGGACGGTATCGGAGGTAACACTGAAAACAATAAATTTTGTGTGTGAGTGCCAGCTCTTCTTTTTCCCGAACCATACATTTGTACTTAAAAATATAAAAATATTGTACCACTTTTCATTCAAAACCATTCCAAAAATTTTCTGGTTTTTCGGGTTTTCAGGGTACTCCTACTTCTAGTTTTATTATTTTTCTTATCCTGAGAGAGATTGTGTTTTTTTTGGTTTCACAGTTGAGCCACAATAGCAGAGAAGAAAAAATTATTTTGAAAGAAACAGAAAAGGATGATAAAATAATCTCTTTCCCAAAAACGTATCCCAAATAAGACCCAATCAGCGCAAAGCCATGTAAATCATGGAAAATAAATTTTAAGAATCGATTAAAAGGCAGTGTCATAAACGAGCGTTTGATGGACAAATGTTTTTTGTCCAGGTAATATGTTTTTTGGCATACGGCAAGCTGTCCTGTTGCGCATTTTATAGTCGTGAAATATTTTTATCAAATTGATTGAAAAATAAGAATCTTTGATGCCTGTGTAAAAAAAACAAAACCGAAAATCAGCCCACGTTGGGGAACTTTTTACATAGGCATCAAATTTTGTTTTTGCAAAAAAACAAAATTTGCTCTTTATAACATACAAATTTATCAAATATTTACATTTTTTTCTAAAAATTTTGTCGATAAATATAAAAATTTGGTATACTATAAAAAAATTGCTTCTCTAATTGCTAAAGTATTTGGCCCAGTGCTATGAAAATAGTGCTGTGAATCGGGTGAATTGCTGGAAAGCCTAGAGATGGGTAATCAGCAGCCAAGTCCCTAATGGAGTTTAGTTTAATTAAATAACTAAATGAGGGTAGGGAAAGGTTCAGAGACTAGGAGTCGAGCGAAAGCGGTAACACTCCCACGAGCGCCCGATTCCCTACTAAAGGGAAATGATATAGTCCGCACTGCCGAAATAATCTAAAAATATAAAACGGCAGAAACCATAGATAAAGAGCCATGGTGGTAACAATTATTTATGCTAATGGAATAAAGAGGAGCAATTTTTATTAAGAGCCTGACAGAAAGTTTTTTCCTAGGAGTGAATGGGTATTCGAGCATAGATATGGTTAAGTTTGCGACAATGTCCACGCTCATATCCACATCGTTTCTACCTCAAATCAGTGGGAAAAAACTTCTTGCCTCTCACCTAACAGGGATTATATATTATTTTCTAAAAGTTCAAAAAAATATGGGAATTTGTCAATTTGGAAAAAGATTGAAGATCGAGTAGTAGAAATGAGAACTATAAAAGCCTGTGAAGCAAAAGTGACAATACTCTCAGTAACACCAAGTAAAGAAGACTCACTTCGTAATAGACCTAACTTAAAAGAAACAATAACTTTCAAAATACTATCTGAAATAGCAAAAAATCCAGATTTGCCCTATTGTGCTTTAATTTACTCAGAAGACAGTACTAAAACAACAATGACACTCAAAAAATACTTTTCAGATAAGATAAATTTTATTGAATTACCCGCCGTTACAAGTATGTTAAGTATTCAGGATACATTTGAATTGGTACAAAGAGTTGCATGCAATCCGGCTTATAATAAATGGGATATTATCTGTGATTGCTCGGGTGGTGCGAAAACTATGGCTATTGGTATGGCAATGGCTTACAATTATCTGATATTGACAGAAGGACAATCAAAACTAATTTTGACATACATCCAGCGAAAAACTCCTGAAGAATTAATCGAATTTAACGAAATTGAATTTTTAGAAATAATAGCAACAGAGCAAAGTCGATATGTTGAACAACAAAAACATATTGGTCGGCTTGCCTATTTAGCAAAGATTGCTCCAGTTTTGGCCCATGAAATAAAAAATCCTTTAAATTTATTGAGTTTAGATTTATATCAATTAAGCACAAAACCTATAGGTACCGACGGGCAAGAACTGATTTTGGAAATGAAAAGAGCTATTGGGAGCATTAACGACATTGTTAATAGCGTTCAGAAAACTGTACGAGAAGATTCAGACATAATTACCCCCCCAATTCGTTTAAGCGAAGTGGTTTATCGTTTACAACAGCGTGTCAAAAAAAAATTTCCAGATTTGGTTTTCAATATCATAGGACAATTATCAGGAATAGAATTGAGAATTCCCGAAGTGAAGTTGTATTCAATTTTTACAAATCTCATAGATAATACAGCAAATGTAACGGATGGGAAGGGAAAAGTAGAACTTAAATTTAGACAAAATGACAATTTTTTACATATTATAGTTGAAGATAATGGGCCTGGTATTAGGGAAAAGCAATTACCTTACTTATTTAAATCTAAACTTCAAAGTGAAAATATATCGGGAACAGGTATTGGTCTGATGATTGTTAGGACATTTGTGGTTGAGGCGGGTGGTTCTATTACAATTGATAATTCTTTTAATGAAGGTTGTCGTTTTCTAATTGAACTACCTATAGTAAAAATTGAGGCGTAAGAAATTATGATTAGAATTTTAATTGTAGAAGACAGGAAAGATCAATGCAAAAGAATGACACAGATTTTGCAAAAGGCATTTCCTAATCATGAAATATTTGGTGTGGGAAGTGTTAATGAAGCAAAAAATAAAATTAAAGAATTACGCTCTATTACGTTAGCAATTGTTGATTATGAATTGAATGATGGTAATGGATATGAGTTGCTAGAGTATTTTAAAGAAAATTTAAGCAATGTGCCGGTCATCATAGTGACTGCATATGGAAAAGACGAAAATAAAGAAGTTCGCGCTGGATTATCACTCATAAAGGGAGCAGCTGATTTCATGCATAAACCCATTGAAGATGTGGATGAATTAATCCAGCGGGTGAAACATTGTATTGAGATTGCGGAATTATCGGTCTAAAAAGGAAACTATATGCAGTCGAATATTGATAAAATAGATGGTTCTGCTATTTATGAAGAGATACTACCTGATATGCCAATTGCTACTGGCGATCTTTTCTATCCACTTCCAACAGCATCTTCTCAGTTCTGTGCCAGCAATATTACGAAGCATTTAGTAATTAAATTAAGAGACTCTCAGGATCAGGATTTAATCTCACAATATTTAAAGAAAAATTTTTCAGAAGAATTACAACGAAAGCTAAATGATTATACAGACGGAGATGAATTATCAATGTCACTTCAGGAAAATTTAAGCGATGAACTAAACATATCACTCAAAAAACCTCTCTACAATGAGGAATATTTTAGAGATACAATATTAACAGAAAATA
Organism: uncultured bacterium; assembly: GCA_938003875.1. Lineage (GTDB taxonomy): Bacteria > Planctomycetota > Uabimicrobiia > Uabimicrobiales > JABWCH01 > JABWCH01. The sequence continues at coordinate 3,234 of CALKWO010000128.1, read as the reverse complement.
TTAACGACCTGCTTCGTCAAAGTCTACAGGGAGAAAATCTGATTCCGTTAAACCGCTTACTTTTGGAAAGTGCTTATCCACATGAAATAGCTAAAAGCCGTACCAATTATGCAGGTGTTGTAATTACCCCTATGTGTTACCTTATACAGGCAAAAGTAGAATTCGTAAAACTAGCCTCATCGCAATGTTTTAGAACTTATTTGCAGGAAATTTTTATACCACAGTATCTTAAAAACATGCCGGAATACAAAAATGATTTAGCAACTAGGGGGGAGGAGTCCGTTGGTAGTCGATTTCTGGAAAGAGAAAAAGAGAGAGAGGATGTCACGACACTTCGCTTCGTGGCTGACCTGATAAAAATAGTGAGGAATGAAAAACCTATTCAAGAGTGTTTTTATTATCTGCCAAGCAAAGATAAATCTGATAGAAAAAATGGGTTTTTAGTCGATTTTTCTCATATTTTTTCACTCCCTTATGAAAAATTTGTTGGGAAAAAACCAATAATGCGTTTAAAATCACCATGGCGAGAGCAATTGTTAAATCGTTATGTTGGTTATAGTCTAAAGGTTGGCACCCGTAATTATGAAGATGAGACGATTCTAGAAACTGTTCGTGCCTTCTTTCCAGAATTAGAGATAGAAAAAATTAAAAACAAGATGAAAAAATCCTGATTTTCATTAGCTTGACATTGTCAGTTGCCAGTGCCTTGATTCAATAGATATTCACGCACTTTGCAGTCTCTGGAGCTTATAGATCAGGCGAAGGCACACAACACCGAATGATGCATCCAAGAAGAATATTTGTGTGCCTCCAGCTCATTCCATCCGAGGTCGTACTTGGCATCCTGGATGGTTCTTTCCACAAAATACCTTGCACTTCGCCAGGAAGCCAATCTCTCAAGAGAGGTATATTTGTCGGGTTCTTTCCGGATCAAAAGCCACTCTTCCAGAATCTTGCCATTTGGCACCACGGGTATTCTCTGGATACTTCAATTTTTTCTCTCCCTTACCGGTCGAAAACAAAATTTACGATTGGCGGCTCCAGATGCACCATCATAGATCCTTGATTTCGGCCAGGTAGAGGATCTTCTTCTCCTGCAACTTACTTCGTAATGAACTGCTGCTCCCGTAGCCGCTGTCACAGCCTACGATTTCAAAGGGAACTCCCATTATCTCTAGCATTGATGATCATTTATGTTCGATTCTATGGTTTTTTGGAGAAATTCCAAAAAATCATACAAGAGTGGCTCTGACATGGTCGATGCAGAGGCAAGTATTTAGTGCCATCTTCGCAGATTATTTAATTGCCGAAGATAAACGCTTTCGAAACAAGGCACAAGTAGTTTATGAATTATTGGAGTGTACCACTCAGGTTTTAAATATAGATCAGATGTGCAGAGTCATGTCCACGATTTAGTGGATTCGCCAACTTCGCTGTAGGAATTGGCGAAGGTAGAAGGATTGATTTACGTGGAATGCAATTTTTCCTTTTGCAATTCTATAGAGTATATTTTTTTGATTACCAGATAACGCATAGTCTGCCGTTGAATGCCCAGAAATCTTAACGTGAATTCGAGATATAGTCATGCAAAGATATATAGATATTTCTCCATTATCAATGGAGGATAAAGTTGTACTAGTCTGTAATTTAATAGATTTTTTTGATTTAACAAAAAATAGGAAGTATAGAGAATTTTTAGAAATTCCATCTCAAAATATCATGCCTTTATCTGTTTTAGACTTCTGTAATTATCAAGAAAAATTTGAGAGTTCACTTGTTAGTAAAAGTCATGATCATATACTAAATATTGTGCAAAAGATGGAAAGAAAAAATTATTTGAGACATGCAGGACAAACTGGAGCTTTTAATTTTGGATTAGAAAAATGCTATTATACGCACAAGGAAGTTACAAATATACAAAGAAGAGGCAATCTATTCTTAGCTGAAATACTTGGTTTTGATTTTCTTGTTTGGCAAACAAAACCGCTAATAGTCCAACTCGTAGGAAGGAAAGAAAATGGAGATATTCATTGCGGAACAGGATTCCTATGCACAAAGGACGTTATAATCACTTGTGGACATAACATCAAAGATATGAAACTTGATCAAAAACAAACTGTTTGTGCTCAAGAAGTAACCATACTTGAATCAGAAGTCCACTCTACAATAGACGTAGGCTATATAAGAATATCAGAAAAATTTAAGTATACACAAGGATTAGCATTCTTAGAGCCAAAAATTCTCAATGAGATTCTTATAATGGGTTTTCCTAAAATTCCACAGACTAAAGAACCTGTGTTAATATCACAAAAAGGAGAAATAAACGGATTCATAGAAAGTTTTGATGGCAATAAATATCTATTATATTCAACTATCACAAGACCTGGAAATAGTGGCAGTCCAATTTTTTCAAAGCAAGGATATGTTGTAGGGATGGCAGCAAGAGATTTTTATAATAACAAAGATAAAAGTGAAGATGCAGATGTTAGGTTTTTTGCAGGAATACCTACCTCCATTATAATACAAGCGATAAAAGATTTGAATTCTGACATAAAACTGCCTTATGAAGATTTTAAAATGGACAAAGTGTATTAATATAGCACATTATATTTATTGAAGAACTTGATATAATTTTAATAAATTTTCAAAATATAAATCATTTAAAAAAAATAATTTTATACTGATTAACCCCAAAACAAGCTAATGGTCGATGGATTCCGTGCCATACCCGAAACCAACGTTTTTGGGATGAGTGATAACTCCAAAGAAAATCTCTCCCAAATCCAATAATTTGCTTCTCAAAACTCATCTCAAAAACAAAATCCCAAAATGATCAATAAGGGATGAGTTTTGGAATTTTACTTACCTCCCTCGCTTTAAATCTTTTTTCCGAAAAATTCGAAATTTTTAGGAGTCTCTCCTCCTTCGAAAGTCACAATAGTTTCTTGAAAACGACTAAAATTTCAGACAGGTAGCAATCCTAAATCTCTCATTCCTCCATCCGCTCTTTTCATATCCTCCATCGTCTGATCGAATGAGTTCCATCTCGCTATCATGGCTTAAAAACCAAGATACGGATTTTTTTTAGATCATACTCTCTTCTCGTTTTCCCGAAAAGAAACTCCTGCTTTTTTCCCCAAATTTTTTTAGAGTATCACCTCATAAGGATGCCTTGGCATTAAGGATGCCTTGGCATTAAGGATGCCTTGGCATTAAGGATGCCTTGGCATTAAG
>CALKWO010000127.1 GCA_938003875.1 uncultured bacterium | reverse complement strand
CCCTGCGGCTACAAATCATTGCAATGTAAGTGATTATTGCTTAACACGTATGACGATAAAGATAACAGATCTTGCTAATCAACAACTGGAATTTAACATTGTCAAGGTAAAGAGTGCGTTTTAATAATTTTTTGAATTTTTTGAAACGTTTCTTCCATGCGTTGCAAAAACCGTGATCTATCTTGTTTGTTAAAAGGATTCTGTCCTTTTGTCATCATGCCCATATCTCTCAGGTAAGACATCAATTCGCGGTTTGCGAGAGCATCTCCAATCGTATCTTCTTGAAAAATATAGCCTCTGGGGTCGATAACATGGGCACCTTTTTTTAAACAGCGTGAAGCAAGAGGAATATCGCTGGAAATCACAATATCATTCTCTACAATATGCTCCACTATCCAATTGTCTGCGGCATCCATGTCTTTACTGACAACAACAACTTCAATCCAGCTTTCTAAAGGTGCGTCTATCCAGGTATTGGATACCAGATAAACCTGTACTCCATAACGCTTTGCTATGCGGTATATCTCTTGTTTGACTGGACACCCATCTGCATCAACATAAATATAAGGAAGCAAGTGTATTTTTTTTGTAATTTTTATTTTGTTCATTCCGATTTTTTAAAAGGCATGAAGACAAAAAAAACACGAAGAGAAAAATGATTTTTCTTCGTGTTTTTTCCTGTTTTCTGCTTTTCATCGTAAAAATTATCGATTTATTAGTAAATCTTTACTTGAGATAGGACAACAAAGTCCAGCCGCATAACCAGCCTAAAAGAATGGCAAAGAACGCGACCAGGATTAGCCATTTATTGATGCGCAACCAGCGAGTAACAGGTTTTAGCCACAGTGGAACCTGGTGCATTGCTATAGGCTGTCCATCCAAATACTTTTCTAAATCGTCGGCCATCTGATTGGCAGACTTATAGCGATCTTCCATTTCTTTAGACATGGCCTTTAAAGTTATGTAGTCAATTTCCCGTGGAACAGTGGGGATGACTTTTTTGGGAGAAACAGGTTCTGAGTGATTGATTTTATGATAAAGCTCAATGCTGGATCGCCCTGTAAAAGGAAGTTTCTTTGTAGTCATTTCATAGAGCATAACACCTAAAGCCCATATATCTGTAGCCACATTGATGCGATCATTTTCTCCTCTCGTCTGTTCGGGTGCCATGTAGAAAGGAGTTCCAATAATCGTATCGCTTTTGGTCAGACGAGTCTGTGTGTCCAGGACTTTGGCAAGGCCAAAATCAGTTATCTGGGGATGGCCTTTAAGGTCGATAATGATATTCGCTGGTTTTAGATCTCTATGGATAATTCCATGGGAATGGGCATAATCCACTGCACGACATAGCTCTACTGTAATATTCAGAAAATCTTCCAGCTCGATGTTTTTGCTTTCTTTGATTAAAACGCTTAGAGGCACGCCATCAATATAATCCATGGTAAAGAAATGGCGGTCATCAATTACCCCCACTTCATATATCCCTACTATGTTAGGATGTTTCAGCCTGCCTGCTGCATCCGCTTCCCGCAAGAAGCGTTTGATTTTTTCAGGACTTTCTTCTTCTTCGTGCAATACCTTGAGTGCCAGGATTCTATCCAGCTCTGTATGCCTGACTTTATAGACTGTTCCCATGCCACCACTGGCAATTTCTTCTATTACTTCGTACTGCCCAAAAATTTTGGGTAAAGCTTTCCCCCGCCTTTTTTTCATGGTAGGCTTTTTTTTGGTTTCATTCTGGACATCACTAATGAGCTTTTGGATGCCTGTACGAGCTTTGTTTTGCGTTTCTTCATTGCTGCTTTCGTCTCGCCCAGGAGAGCGGAATATACCCGATAGTCTTTCTTTTCCTCTCGACAAGGCCAAAATACGTCGGCGATAATAAAGCCTTTCCGCTATGCGTTTTAATTCAAAAAAAGATTCAGCCGTAATATGAGAATCTCTGAGCAAAGATTCTGAAACTGCGATTCCCCCACCTTTTTCTGTAATTTTTCTCTGGTATTCATTGACCAGCTCTGGAGTTGCCAGATTTCTTTTGATGATCATCTGGCAAAGAATAGAATCCAATTGAGATAAGGAGCTAAGTGGCTCTTCTTGTTCATTGAGCTTGTTAATACACATCATAAGGCCACGGCCTTCTTCTTCCGATATCAGCTTTTCGTCAATGATTGTCTGAAGAAGAGATGTGGGCGAATCTTCACTCCATTTAAGGAGGATATTCGATAAGTCTTCAAAAGAAACGGTACCGTCTGTGAGCAAAAGACGGCTTAATAAGTAATCTTCACGCCTTGCCATATTCTTTTCCAGAAATTTTCAAAGGTTTATGATCAAAAAGAATGCCATTCGCATGGCAAATCGAATTTGCCATGCGAAAAGAACGTTTTACTGTTTATGAACAATAAAAACAGCAGAATCACTGATGATTAGCTTACTACCGTCTTGAATTTCAGCCATTGCTTGATTTTCTGCAGTTCTCAGAAGACGATGTTCATCGTCTTTTTCGTTGAACCAGGTAGAGCCTTTGCCTGAGATGTCCTGAAAATAAAGCTTACCTTCTTTTTCCAGTATCCTGGCATGTCGTCTGGCAATATATTCATCGCTATCATTGAAATAGAATTTCCATAAATCAATATCAGGATAAATTCCATCCTCTGTGCTTCTACGGCCAATTTGGAGAGCAGGCAATCCATCTTGATCCTTGGCCCACTCTTTAGGAGAAAGCGGTATCTTGTTGGTAAAGACATTTGCTGATTTGAAGAATAAAGCACTAGGGCCAGTAATTTCCAAATAATAAGAAGGTGTTTCCACGGCAGAGTTATCTGCCTTAGCACTTTCTTCCTTCGTTGCTTCTGCAACCATCGCTTCTAAATTTTTTAGGGGTGCTGGAGTATGTTCTTCCTGTGGATTCTCTTCAGGCGGTGCTTGCTTTATATTCGTATCAGGCATTTCTTTAGACAAGATAGTTTCCTGTGATGCTTCCTGAGCTGCATTTTCTTCTTGTTTAGGTTCGTTTTTTTCAAAACGAAAAACAAGAGATTCACTTATGAAAACTCTTGTCCCTACAGATAATTCTCGTTTAACACCATTGATGATTTCACTTTTTTTATCAATAGAAGTAGAATTGTTACGGCAAATGTCTTCTATATAATATTTGCCCTCACTATAAAGAAAGCGTCCGTGTCTTCTGGAAATATAAGGATCTCCTCCATCCAGACGATACTGCCTAAGATTAATATCAGGATAGATATTATTGTCTGGATCCATGACACCTATAGTAATTTCTTCATTTTCAAAAGGTATCTCTGTTACCCATACTTCTTTGTAAAGTACCTTGATACCTCCTTCTATCGCTAATTTATAAGTAGCTTCCATTTTAGCCTGCCTTTCCAAATGCAATCCTAATGCTTTCGTTGAAATAAATCTATGAGAATTACGATGGACTTTCTCAAATTTTACTGACGATTTGCCAGTGCATCTACCTGCTCAAAAAGCTTGTAAAAGACTTTCAAGTCTTTAGATTCTATACCTATTCGAGTTAAAACACGTCGTAATGTTCCTACAAAAATTTCGGAACGATTGTTTTTATGGTGAAAACCTAACGAAACCAGAATACCTTCAACGTACGTCAAAAATCGTTCAATATCCTCATATTTGGCAAACTCCAGGGTTTCCTGTGGTGAAATAGGAAGTGATGCCATGTATAATTCATAGCAAATTAGCATAACGGCTTGAGATAGGTTCAAAGATGGATATTCTCTGGCACTAGGAATATTCACAAGCCATGTGCATAAATTGATTTCTGAATTAGAAAGCCCGCAGTCTTCTCTTCCAAAAACAATAGCCACTTTATTTTTTTCACAGTACGTTACCAGAGATAAACCCATCTCCCTGGCACTGAAACTCTTTTGATTATAGCGTACAGGTTTGTGAGAAGTACCTATCACAAGGCTACAATCCCCAATAGCTGATTCCAGGCTAGGAAAAATTTTGATTTTTTCTAAAAATTCATTGCAGCCATGAGCAAGCATTTTAGCCTGCTCTCCCAAATGATCTGCCACGGGGTTTACCAGCCTAAGATCGTTAAAACCCATATTGGTCATAGCTCTGGCAATGGACCCAATATTTCCTGAAGTAATTGTCTCTACCAATACAATAGCGATATTGTCAACGTTCAGAAACACTTCACTTCTCACAGATTTTACTCTTTCTATGCGTTTAAAATTATTTCAAAATAATATGATGTTCCAGTTTATTTTATGCTGAGAAGCTGTTCTTGTCAATCTTTAATTTCTAAAATTCTGGGCTTCAGCCTAGACCACCTTTCTTTTCCTTTTCCTAATTCATCGCTTTTTTCTCCCCAGATTTTGGCATGGCGATAGAGTTTAGAGTAGTAACAATAGGTAGCTACCTCAATAAAAAGATCGCTTTGGGTTTTTGCATAGCTTTGAATTAGATACCTGTAAATCCAGGATGATGGCAAAAAAGAAAGCAAAACTGTATGCTCTGAAGTGCTATTTTCCTTAGATATAGTCTGTATGACTATGCTATTTTGTTGGATAGCCACGATTTTTATAGTTTCTGTTTTTGTTGTATCAAAAGCAGGAATATTTTTCTTGAGATCCTCCCATCCCTGGGATGGCAATACTTTTTGTTCCATTCCTTTATGTATGGCTAAGAAAAGCTTTTTCATCCCCTGCATATCTTCTAAATAAATCTGTATTTGTGGATGAAAGTTAGAATTTTCTTTTTTGCCAAGAGCTTCCTGAAAATATTGAATCCCTTTCTCGAATTGGTAAGAGGCAAAATATTCCATCCATTTTTTATCAAAAAAATCTTTAGGCAGTTCTTCCTTTTTGGGAAGTTCGACAGGCATTTTTTTAGATAAAAAATCCAATTTTTCTTTGAATAACCAAAGCTTCTGGTTTGCTTTCAACTTTTCTAATTCCTGAGAAGCTTCTTGTGTATGTTTCTTGCTTATATGGTCATGAAAATTTTTTTCCAATAAAGCAAGAAAATTGTGTATGTTTTTTTCCAGGAGCTTTTTGCTTTCTTGTACTTTATCAAAAATAGCAGGGCAGTCTTTGCTTTCTTTTTGGAAATTTTCTAGTATATCCCATGCTTTAAGATAATTCCCCTCTTTTTCAAATTCAAGGCTCTTTTGAATTATCTGGGGTAATTTTTTCGCTAGTTCATTTTCCCATAATTTTTTTTGCTTTTTTAAATCTTCTATTTCTTTATGTATTTCTTTTACAAGGGAAAACTGTGGGTTTTCTTGTGCAATTTTTTGATAAAGAGATACAAGGGTATTATATTCTTGCGGATAGAGACTTTGATATTCTTTGGCTTTATCATAGCTAGACTTGCTTTTGCTTTCTAATATAAACTCTCTTGCTTTTTTACCCCATTCTGTATTGGGATAATCTCTCTGAATTTTTTGCATTCCTTCAAAAATTTCAGGATGATTGCTTTGCGTCTCATAAATAGAGTACCATCTCTGATATTCTTTTTTAGCAATGGCTTCTTTGCTTGCCTGGTCTTGTTTTCCCGAAGAGCAACGCGACAATTGCGATGAAACAAAAAAGAAAACAAACACATTGATTACTACTATAGGAAGAAAAATTCGCAAACATTTAAGCCATGATGGTTTATCATTGGATCTTTTCTTAGTTATTTCTCGCCTGGAAATAGAACTTGTACGAGCGATGGAAATCGTAGATTTGGATTTATTGATTTTCAGTTTGCCTTTATCCAGAGACTGTTTTTTAGTTTTTATCGAGGCCTTCTTGGAAAGTTTTTGTAATTTTTCTATGATTTCTGTGTTGCTTTTATAGCGCAGATCTGGATTTTTCTGCATCATAGTATCAATCATATCAGACAATTCTTCTGGAATCGAAGGCAAAAAACTTTTTAAAGAGACTTGCTTTTCATTGAGTTGCTTTAGCAGAATGGCACGAATGCTATTTCCCTGGAAAGGAGGTTTTCCCGACAAAATACGATAAAAAGAAGCCCCAAAAGAATAAATATCGGTTCTCTGGTCTACGTTCAGGCCTTTAGCCTGTTCTGGTGCTATGAAATGGGGCGTGCCCAAAACACAGCCTTCCTTTCCCTGTCCTTGAGATTCATGATCTATTCTTTTGGCAAGGCCTAAATCTACAATCTTAACGCGCTTTTCTTCGGAAAGCATGAGGTTATCGGGTTTGATGTCTCTATGAACGATTTTTTTTCGTTCTGCATATTCTAGCCCTGTAGCTGTGTCTAGCATAAAAGGCAAGGCCTCTTCCCAAGACAGGCTCTTTCCACCTGCAATCAAACTCTGTATGCTTCCGCCAGGAGCATACTCCATGGAAAAATAAAAATAGCGATCCGACTGTCCAACATCATATACCTGTATAATATTAGGATGATTCAGGTTAGCACATGCTCTGGCTTCTTCGATAAAGCGTTTTATAAAGGCCTGATCTTCGCTTGCCTTAGGTGTCAGTATTTTTAAAGCAACATCTCTTTGCAGGGAAAGCTGTTTTGCCTTATATACAATGCCCATCCCGCCTTTACCCAGTTTTTCTAAAATGAGATAACCTGCCAGCTCTTTCGATATCAAAGGGTCTTGCGCTTTATTCTCTTCTTTTTCCCATAGAAGGATTGTTTCTCCAATGCCTATTCTGTCTCCATCATGAAGCAAGGTTGGTTTTGTAATAAATTCTGTGTTGAGCTGTGTACCATTCAGGCTTTCTGTGTCTTCTATATAATATTCCAGACCTTGTCTGTAAATTTTAAAATGGTTTCTGGAGATTGCATTGTCTGAAAGCCGAAGGGAAGAATTAGGATGTCTTCCTACAATACAATTTTCTTCAAAATGAATAGATTGCCCTTTGTCTGGCCCTTTTTCAATTGCTAAAAATGGCATGCCATTTCCTTTCGCTGATTCCAGATTGCTGGGATGCACTACACAATTTCTTCGCATCCTTCAAAAAGTGCTGAGCCGACTCTGACCATAGTCGCTCCTTCTTCTATAGCAATTTCATAATCCTGGCTCATGCCCATAGATAGGTGCTTCAACTGGAAACGATCTCTTAAAATTCTTAATTTTTTAAAACAAGCCCTGCATATTTCTTGATTTGCTGTCAAGGGTGCCATGGTCATAAAACCTTGAACATCGAGATGGGGTAATTCCAGAATCTGCTGCAAATTTTTTTCCAGGCATTCAGGAGCAAAACCCTGTTTGGATTCTTCTCCGCTTGCATTGACTTCCAAAAGAATAGGAATAGTTTGATTGGTTCTTTTGGAGAGTTCCTGGGCAAGAGACAATGTATCTACAGAATGAAAGAAATCAAAAGTTTCCAATGCTGTTTTAACTTTATTGCTCTGGAGATGGCCTATCATATGCCAGGAAATACCATCATAAGAAAGAGTGTTTTTTTTGTCTCTGGCATCCTGAACGCGATTTTCTCCTATATTTTTTACTCCAAGTTCTATCAGCTTTGCAACAAAAGCAGAAGAAACGGTCTTTGTAACCGCGATCAATGTGATTTCAGCAGGGTTTCTATTCGCCTTGAGGGCAGATTGCCTTATTTTTTCCTGGATTTTTTCAAGATTTTCTTGTAATTTTTGCATATTTTTACCGTTTTAATTTTTTTGTGAAATTTTTTTTAGCATGGAATAAATAGTTTCAAAGATTTCACGGGCATTGGAAAAACGCTCTTCTTTTCTTTTTGCCATAGCTCTATTCACAAGCGTGCTAACTTCAGGTGGAAGATCCACCATTTTTTCCATAGGGAGTGGTTTTTTAGAATACATATAACGAAGCAAGGTACTGCGATTGTCGCTGAGAATTTCCGCGTAAGGGGCAATTCCTGTCAACATATGATACATTGTACATCCTAAAGAATAGATGTCCACGCGAAAGTCTATATCATTTGGGTTGAGCATTTGCTCAGGGGCCATATAGCGTGGAGTACCAATCAAATGATGGGTGACTGTCAGACGGCTTTCATCGAGCATTTTAGCCAGGCCAAGATCAATCAGCTTTACATTGTGTTCTGGCTCTTCTAAAAGAATATTAGAAGGCTTTAAATCTCTATGAATGATATTGTGTTCATGCGCATACGCAAGTCCATGAGCAATATGGCCTGCTATTTTTAGTGTGTTCTTGACAGATAATGCTCCATGCTTCTTGAGAAATCTATCCAGTGTCTCTCCTTCGAGATATTCCATGACAAAATAAGGACGATTGTTATATGTCCCTATTTCAAATACTTTTACGAGCCTGGGATGCTCCAGATATATACAGGCTTTGGCTTCTCGGAGAAATCTTTCCACCAGTGTCTTATTTTGTTGCGCTGTTGGTGTTAAAACCTTGATGGCAACAGGAACGTCCAGGTTAGTGATATGTTCCGCCTTGAAGACTTCGCCAATACCGCCCTGCCCTATTTTTTTGATGATGATATAATCGCCGATTCGATTCTTTTTTTCTTGTACAGCCTCTTGTACAGGTGTTTTTTTTATGCCCAGGGAGTCGTCTTGCTTTAATGGGAAATAAAAGACATCCTGGTCGGATTGGTCATCCTGTATCCATTCGAAGCGAAAGGAAATTTCTCCGCACTTAATGCAGTCCCCTTCATAAAGCCTTCTTATGCGGACTCTGCTACCATTGACGAATGTTCCGTTTGTGCTATTCTGGTCAATAATATAGAAATAGTTGCCTTTGGGCTCTATAAAGCAATGCCTGGCCGAAATTTTACTATCCTGGAAGCAAAGCGTGCTATCAGGGTGCCTACCAATGGTAGTTTTCTGCTCTTTATCCAGGAGAATATTGTCTATGATTTTTTCTCCCTCCAATACGACCAGACGGGCTTCCATAATATTGCTCTCTATTTCCTTTTCATTTGTTTCTAGGAATGATAGAATTTTTTTTGACCAGTTAAAGGGTATTGACAAAAGACGCAGGGATTGCGCTGGCATCAGACTTTTAAGCAGACATGACTTTTTCGGCGCAACCCTGCGGCTACAATCTATTGCAAGACAAAATTTTAAAACTTAACACGAATGACGATAACGACAACCGCAAAACTATAATTTCCTATACAGTAGGTTACTTAAATCCTGTGCAGACTAAGCAGTGCGATGCTAATCGCATCTGCTTCAGTCTGCGGTAAGGACAAAATTATTCGAAAGAAAATTCTGCTTGCTTTATTATCCTATTATTTTTAGAGATTTCCAGTCTTTTTTTCTCTTCCTGAAGAATTTCCAGAACCTTGCTTTCTTCCAGCACAGCAATACCTAGTTTCTTTGCTTTATCCAGTTTGGAGCCAGCTTTTTCCCCTGCAATCAGAAAGTTTGTATTTTGGGAAACGCTTTCGGTAACTCTGGCCCCTTTCTCTTCCAGGATTCTTTTTATTTCCTCTCTGCTAAACTGAGACAGCGTTCCTGTGATGACTATGGTTTTATCCTGCCAAAAGCTTTGCTCTTTTTTTTCTGAAGTAGGCTCCTGGTTTTTTCTATACTGATAGGACTTCATGTTTACCCCTGCTTTTTGAAGAGAGGCAATCCCATTTCGCCCTGATTCACTATGAAAAAAAGAATAGATGGCCTGTGCAATGGATGGCCCGATTTCTGGGATGGTATCGAAGGTTTCCATATCCGCCTGCATAAGGCTTTCCATGCTTTCAAAGTTTTTGGCGAGAATTTCTGCTACTCTCTCTCCCACATGGCGGATGCCCAAAGCGCAGATAAGCCTGGAAAGATCCCTGTTTCTGCTCTCCTGGATTCCTTTGAGCCATTTTTCTACAGACTTTTCTCCTGTTCTTTCCAGCCCTAGTAAATCCTCTTTTTCTAAAGAATAGAGATCAGCAAAATTAGAAACAAAGCCTTCTTCCACAAGCTGGTCTATCCATTTTTCTCCCATGCCCTTTATGTCCATCGCTTTTCGGGAAACAAAAAATTTAAGACGAGCTTTTAATCCTCCTGCACACTCTGGGTTGAGACAGCGCAGATAAACGCCTTCATCGTCTTTTTTTACCTCTCCATTGCATATAGGGCATTGAGAAGGAAGCAGGACAATTTTTTCATCTCCTGTTCTCAGGCTTACCTGAACTTCCAGAACCTGCGGAATAATCTCTCCTCCTTTGGCGATCTTGACCATATCACCGATTCGTATATCTTTCCGCTCTATGTTTTCATAGTTGTGCAGAGAAGCTCTCTTGACTGTAGTGCCTGCAAGCAAAACAGGTTCAAGAATGGCTACAGGCGTAAGGGTTCCTCCTTTTCCTACCTGCACACTGATCTCTTTGAGTCTTGTTATAGCATGATCTGGTACAAATTTATAGGCCAGCACCCAACGAGGGGCATGAGAAGTCGTCCCTAGAGTTTCTCGTAAGGCAAGATCATTGACCTTGATCACCAGGCCATCGATATCATAGGCCAAAGCCCTTTGCCTTCCTTCCCATTCCTGGCACATCTTCATGGCTTCTTGTATGCTTTTGATATGCTTCGTGTAAGGATTCACTGGTAAACCCCATTTTTCAAATAAGTCCAGTGCTTCTTTGTGTGTCTTAACGTCCAGTTCATGGTATCCAAGGCTATGAGCGAAGAAAGAAAGATTTCTTTGCGAAACAAGAGAAGGGTCTAAGAGTTTTATCGTACCAGCAGCAGCATTTCTGGGATTGGCAAACAAAGGTTCCTGTTTTTCTTTTTTTTCCTGGTTGATTTTCTCAAACTCTTTGCGTAGCAGATAGACTTCTCCTCGGACTTCCAGCATTTCAGGAGGATGGGCTGTCAAAAGTTTCAAAGGAACATTGCGAATGGTTCTGATGTTAGAAGTAACGACCTCTCCCATCTTTCCGTCTCCTCTTGTCAAGGCTCTCACCAGAATTCCTTTTTCATACCAAAGGCTGATGGCAATCCCATCAATCTTAGGATCTACAACATACTCTATCTCCAGAGAAGATACCTTTAGATACCTTTGCATTTTTTGGGGAAATTCTTCCAGATCTTTTAAAGAATAGCAATTGTCAATCGAAAGCATGGGAATTCTATGAGGGTATTTTTCAAATTTAGATGCGCTTTCTGGTGCTACCCTTTGTGTGGGAGAATCTTGTGTGATCAATTCAGGATGTTCTTTTTCCAAAGCCACCAGTTCGGCAAACAACTGATCGTATTCATAATCGCTGATTTCAGGGCTTGCCTCTACATAGTACTTTTTAGCATGATACCATATACTCTCTCGTAAATGTGCAATACGATTCATTATTTTTTGATCCATAAAATTTTTGTATTGGTCAAAATGATCCTGTGCAAAATGAGTAGTGCTATGGCAATAGCATCTACTCCATTTTGCGGTTCTAGCATACTTTTAAAGAAGGCACTATTTATATCTTCTCTTGAAATATGTTCAACAACATTTTGATTAAAACAGATCCATAAAATTTTTATCCACCTCATTAATCCTTTAGTCTCTGGTATTGTGCTAAAGCCCAAAGGGGAAAATAGTGGCGGTAATAGTCATATTTTAGATAGAAGTGCTTGGGAAAGCCTGTTCCTGTAAAATGCTTTTCCTCCCAGGTACCTTCCTGGTTCTGATTTTGGAGAAGCCATTCTATTCCTCTTTTGACAGAGCTATTTTTCGCCCTGCCCGTGTTGATCAGAGCCAGGATTGCCCAGGCTGTCTGGGAAGCAGTGCTGCATTCCAGAGGGACATAGTGTCCCTTGATGTAGGATTCGCAGGATTCTCCCCATCCTCCATCTTCCTTTTGTATGCTTTCCAGCCATTGGACAGCTTTTTCTATAGCAGGATCGCTCTCTGGCAGAAAATGCTTGAGTCCCATGAGGACAGACCAGGTTCCATAGATGTGATTGACTCCCCATCGGCCAAACCAGGAGCCATCCTCTTCCTGCTCTTTCAAAAGAAAAGAGATGGCCTTACGCACACAAGACAAATCCTTACTCAATTTCAGTTCCCCCATCATTTGCAGACATCTGCCTGTAACATCCGATGTGCTGGGGTCTTTCCAGTTTTCCATATCATTAAAAGGAATCTTGTCTACATAATCATCGTCTACTCCTTGCTCGAAAGCACTCCATCCGCCATCAGGATTTTGCATGGTAAGAAGCCATCGTACTCCCATGCGGATCGCTTCGACCATTTTTGGCCCAGGAGAGGGATGATGGAGCATGGACATAATGACTACAGCACTGTCATCGGTATCGGGGTAGCAGACATTGGAGAATTGGAAGGCCCATCCGCCACCAAACCCAGTTTTATTGCAGATAGCCCAATCCCCTTCCTGAAAAATCTGGTTTTCTATGAGCCAGTCCAGATATGGCCTGAAGCTTTCCTGAGACATATCCATTCCTGAATGATACAGGGCAATCAAGGCCCAGGCCGTATCCCACACAGGAGAAACGCAGGATTGCTGGTGTATTGTTCCCTGAATTTCTTTCTGGAATCTTAGCAGAGCATCGAAACCTTTGACCATAACAGGATGGTTTAAAGAATACCCTGACGCATACAATCCCATCAGGCTATATTGCATGGCAGGATATATGCCTCCCCAGTCGCCACTATCGTCCTGGTGGTTCAATGTCCATCGTTCCGCTTTTTTTACAGCCAGCCTTTCCATTTCTTTTCTATTCAAAGAGCAAAGGTTTCCCAGATTGCGCAGGAAACCATCCCATAGACGATTTTGAGCCTGAAAAGCAGGAAATTCTTTTTTCTCTGGGTGCAAATCCAATATTACTTCCTGGCTGAGCGGGAAGGAAGGAAAGCAATACCGAAGACTCCACAGAATGGACATGGGAACAAGAGATGTCCTGACCCAATAGGAAATAGAATAGATCGTAAAATCTGCCTGGTTAGGAATCAAAAGCAAAAGAGGAGTTATTGGAGGAACGCAATCCCATGAAATAAGACCATAGACAGCAAGAAGCAATCTGGTTTCCATATTGACCGAGCGGTGGATGTCTTCTTTGCGAAGATACTGATAGAGGGATAAAAGTTCGGCAGAATCTTTTGCATATCCCATAGCTCTGCCAGCAAGGTAGATCAAGAGATTTGTGGAATAGTGTGCTGGCCCACCATAATAAATAGGATATAGGCCATTAGCATCTTTTTTCGTAAGGATATATTGAAAGAGCTTTTCCAGACGACTGTTGTCTTCCCATTTCATGCCCAGTGCCATCAGGATAAATTGTGCACTGAGGCTTGCATTTGCTTCGATAGGCTCATCCCAATAGGGTTTGCCATCTGTCTGAGACATCAACCAATCCTGAGCTTTCTTCATGCCTTCCCAAACGCTCTTGTTTTCTTTCTTATAGGCCAGATCGGAAAAATTCCTTGTAAAATTTTTGTTCTGGATATGCTCCAAAATTTTTTGGAAATGCTTTGGGTCTTTATAGTCATCTAAAAATTCTTCTGGACTTTCAATTTCAATGCCCATTAGAAGTTCCTTTCTATTTCAAAGAGCTTTCTCAACTCTCTATCATCTCCACATTTCTTTTCTGCAAGCAAATGCAAATCTTTCACTTCTTTTCTCTTGATTTTTAAAGGTTCTCCCTTCAAAAGGGCTTCTGGATATTCTTTAGCCAGCTTGAGAGTGCGGAAGGCAAAAAGAACAGGTAGAGCGCAGAAAAGGCGAATGTCTGTCTCGGATTCGGGAATAGCCATTGTATATTCTATGGCCTTATCCATATAAGGGAGAATGTATTCGATAAAAGAAAGCACCATCTGTCTGCAAGATTCCTGGTCAGGGTCAGCAAAAAGAGATTCCAGCGTCAGGCTGTGCTTAGCAAGGAGGGTATGGGGTAAAAAAACAATCCCTCGTTTATGGTCGTCTACGATCCCTTTCAGGATATTGGTCATCTGTAGGCCAAGCCCAAAGTCAACCTCTCTCTTTTCCATTTCTTGGCGTATTTCAGGAGTGAGAACCTTTCTTTCCTCGCAGAACAACTTTGTCAAAACTTCCCCTACTGTCCCTGCTACATAGTAGCAATATTGGGCAAAGTCTTCATAGTCTTTCAATCCATCGAGTCTGTTGTTCTTTTCTCTTTCTACTGTAAGGGCCATGCCCTGAGCCATTTTGTATACACAAACCTTGATATGCTCTTTAGCTTGAGGTGGAAAGCCGTCGAATACTTCCATGACCTGATCAATATTATGGAGCAGCTCATATTCTGAACCAGGAAACTGCTCCAGGGGAAATACTTTTTTGATTTCAGACAATAGCTCTTTCCTTTGCTCAGGACAGAGCAATACCTGGGCTGATTTACGCAGCAAAGCAGCCCGAACAGAGCTATCGATCTGGTTTGTATCTTCCAGCGTATCACAAATACGGCAAATCAAATACGAAACACCGACCTGTATTGCCAACGGCTCTTCCAAAAGGCTGATCCCTAAGGCAAAAGTTCTGGAAACCAGAGGTAACATATCTTCACAATATTTTTTGGGATTTTTTTCCATAGTTTTTTCTTTCCATGAAGTTTCATTTTTTTATGAGAGATATCAGGTATGAAAAATATAGGATTTCCTGGCAAAATAACTATAAAATTTTTAAAAGAAAAAAGCAAGAAAAATTTCCTGTAAATTTTTGTGAGGCTTGCTAACTCAACATTCTTCTCGTATTTTCTCAAGCCTTTCTAAAATGGGAAGGTGCTGGGTACATGCTTCTTCGCATTGTCTGCATTGTGTACAGCGATTCAGATTATTACCTCTATAGAATATCTCCCAATGCCATTTCATACGGTCGCTTATGGCTTGTTTTTTATGGCTCAGCAAATACTGGTTATAGCAATCCATGAGCTTGGGAACAGGGATTTCTTCAGGGCAATGGTTACAATAACCGCATCCAGTGCAGAGTTCGTTGAATGCCTGGTTGAGATTAGAGCGTATTTGAGCAATTCTTTCGGGAGGAATGACTTTAAAACCTGCTACAGCAGATAAAGCTTCCTGGAGATGGCTTTCCCTGCTCATTCCTACGAGCATAGTGGCAATTCTGGGATCATTCAACAGAAAGCGAAGAGCCGCTTCTACAATACTTTCTTCCTTGTCTTGTCTAAGAAAGCTAAACCTCTCTGGATTTTGGGGAATCAAGCCTCCCCCCAAAGGATTCATGACAGCGACTCCACAGCCTGCTTTCTGAGCATACTCCAGGGCAGCTTGCCTGTATGCAAAATTCATAGCAGAATAGCCTAACAGAACACCATCAAAAGGGTAATCGTCCAAAACTTCTTTTATTTCTTCTCCATTCATGTGCGTAGAAAAACAAATATGGCGAATGAGCTTTTGTTCTTTCAGCCTTCTGAAAGCATCCAGCAGCCCTCTGCCCACGCGATCTCTGTATTGCTCAGGACGAAGGACACACCAGATATAATAAAAATCAATGGCATCCATGCCTAATTTTTTCAAAGAGTTTTCTAAATCTCTTCTGATTTTAGGCTCTTTGGATTCAAAGGTCTTGGTTGCAACGTAAAATGGCTTTTGGGCTTTTGTCTTTTTCATTTCAGCAAAGGCCATCCCAAAGTAATCTTCGGATCTATTGTTACAATAGATAGGGGCTGTATCAAAATAGTTGATACCAGAGTCATAGGCTTTCTTGACGAGCGAGGCACAATCCTCTGGATCCTGGCCGTACTCAAATCTCATACCTCCAAAGCCCACTACAGAAACGTCTATTCCTGTCTTTCCAAATTTTCGATATAGCATGGTCAATTCCCTTGTAGATTTACCATAATTTTTTCTATAAGAGCCTCGTTGGGTTGGAAAGGAAGGGTAATATGATCCAATCCTTTTCGCATTTTGTTGTATTCCATACAGGTTTCTATAGAGTTAGGATTTCTGGCCCAGGAACGTCTCGCAACACCTCCCATCACATCCCATAGCATAGAGGACTCTATGACCTGGTTCACTCTTTCGCTGCCATCCAGGACAAGCCCAAATCCACCGTTGATTGCCTTTCCTATGCCTACGCCTCCCCCATTGTGCAGGGCAACAAGGCTCATTCCTCTTGCCGCATTGCCAGCAAAGCATTGTGTCGCCATATCTGCCATAATATTACTTCCATCTTTGATGTTGGAAGTTTCTCGGAAAGGAGAATCCGTTCCTCCTGTATCGTGATGATCTCTTCCAATCATGATGGGGCCAATTTCACCTTTTTTGACCATATCATTGAATTTCAAGGCTATTTTCATTCTACCCATGGCATCCTGATATAGAATTCTTGCATAAGTGCCAACAACAAGTTTATTTTTTTCCGCATTTTTAATCCATACATAGTTATCTCTATCCTGGAAGCGACGTTCAGGATCAATGCATTCCATAGCAGCATGGTCTGTCTTTATAAGATCTTCTTTTTTAGCACTTAAGCAGACCCATCGGAAAGGCCCATAACCATAATCGAAGAGGACAGGCCCCATAATGTCTTCTACATAGGAAGGGAAGATAAAGCCCTCTCTTTCATTTTCCCCATTCTTACAGATTTCTTTCACTCCAGCGTCATAAATCGCTTTCATAAAGCTATTGCCATAGTCGAAAAAATAAACACCCCTTTGGTTCAATTCTTTAATAAGAGAAAAGTGCTTTTTCAGGGAAGCATCCACATATTCTTTGAATTGCTGCTTATCTTTTTGAAGCATTTCTGTTCTTGCTTCGAAACTGAGGCCCTGTGGACAATAGCCTCCATCATAAACAGCGTGGCAGGATGTCTGATCCGAAAGCAAATCTATGCGAATCTGTTTTTCGACAGCGTATTCCAGCAAGTCTACTATATTTCCATAAAAGGCTATGGCTTTGCCTTGTTTCTTTTGCTGCCATTCCTGGGCTTTTGCAAAAGCTTCCTGGGGCGTTTTGGCAATTTCACTTACCCATCCTTGCTGGTAGCGGGTCTGGATTCTGGAATGATCTACTTCTGCAATCAACCCAACTCCATTCGCTATTTCTACGGCTTTTCCCTGAGCACCGCTCATTCCTCCTAAACCAGAGGTTACATAAAGATAACCGCCCAGATCACTATCTGCTGGAATTCCTAGTTTATATCGCCCTGCATTTAAAATGGTACTATAAGTTCCATGCACAATGCCCTGAGGGCCTATGTACATCCATCCTCCAGCAGTCATTTGCCCATAGTTAGCAACTCCCAGAGCACAGGCTCTCTGAAAATTTTCCATGGTGTCAAACATTCCTATCATCAGGCCATTGGTAATCATGGTACGAGGAGCATGCGCTGAGGAATGGAATAGACCCAAGGGATGGCCTGATTCTATCACCAAAGTTTGTTCTGAGGTCAGTTCTTGCAGATAGCGTTGTATTAAAAGGTATTGCATCCAGTTTTGGCATACCTGACCTGTTTCCCCGTATGTAACCAGTTCATAAGGGTAAAGAGCGATGTCGAAATCCAGGTTGTTGTCCATCATGAGCTGGAATGCCTTGCCTTCCAAACATCTTCCTTTATATTCCTGGACAGGCTTTGCTTTGATATTACCATGAGGACGAAAACGATACCCATAAATCCTGCCTCTGGTCAGCAATTCCTCCAGAAACTCTGGTGCAAGAATATCATGCCATTTTTCAGGAACATAGCGAAGTGCATTTTTTAAAGCAAGCGATATTTCTTTTTTGGTTAGTGTAAGCTCTCGTTTAGGAGCACGGCGTATGCCGTCCTGAAAAAGAGGGCGACAAGGAAGTTCGCCGACAATATCCTCTAAGGTAAAAGCCATTGCACGAGAAATATCAACATTCTGAAACATAGTCTTTGCCTTTCTTGAGAAAAGAAATTTTTTTCTATTCTAACGTTTTCTGTAGTCACAGTCTTATTTATAAAAGCCTATAAAAAACAAAGCCTGCTCTTAGCAAATTTTTCCTGTGCCAGATGAGCAGTGCTATGATAATAGCATCTGCTCCAGCAGGCGGTATTCAGCCTTATCTTTTTATAGACTATACATACCACAGATTCTGTTAGAACCAGAATTTTTTTCTGGAAAAACTTTTTTCCTGGATTGTGTTTTTTTTGCATTGTATAATTTAGTTCTTTGTCGCTACTTTGAAATTTTTTCCATTTTTTTGGATGAACCATGGCAAATTTTTCACAACATCTTTTTTATGGGATGACAACAAGTGCTATTTGTTCTACCGTTGCTTACTTTCAGCTTGGCCTGACTCCAGTGCAGAGTGGAACGGCTATGATTCTAGGGTCTATAGCAAGCCTTGGCCCTGATGTAGACCATTCTGAAGGTTTACCTGCAAAGATTTTTTTTGAAACTCTAGGAATCTTATTCCCCATTGTTGGTATATCCCATATTCCTACTGATTATACAAAAAATTTTGCTTTAGAACACTGGATTTTATATTTCTTTTTAAGCTATATTTTTATAAGAATCTTTCTCTATGCTATCTTCGATAAGCTCACTGCTCATCGTGGTATTTTCCATAGCATTCCCGCCGCTTTTCTTTGCGGACAAGCCGTTTTCTATCTTTTCACTCATTTACACTGGAAACAAAGACTTGTTATGGGTGGAATCACTTCCATAGGATATCTTGCCCATCTGGTTGCTGATGAAATTTATAGTGTGGACTGGCAAGGGAAAAAAATCAAAAATTCTTTTGGCACAGCTATGGATTTTGGAAATTTTAAAGAATTTTCTACGTGGGTGGTCTATTCTCTGATTTCTATTCTGGCGTATCTTATTTTTCAAGATTTGTCACATTAATTTTTTAAAATGTGCAAATTGTTTATATGATTTAGGTTAGGAATTTTCCCATGGATGAGATTAAAAAATTTTCTGTAGGGATATTGCATATCAAAGAGCAATTTGCACTAGATTTGATAGAGCGTATCAATGCCCTCCTTCCTGCAAAAAATAAAAAAGGACTGCTAGTAAAAATAGAAGCGGAACAGTTGGTATTTCGCGAAGCATCTATGGACTTTCGCGGAAAATACGATCTTATCATTGACCGAGGTTCTCATCTTCTCCGACATAACATTGGTATATTCATGAGCCTCGCCTTTCAAGGTGTTTACATCATCAATAATCCTCTTAGCTTTCACTATTTCATTTCTAATAAGGATGTAGGCTACTCTTTAGCTCATAGCCTGGGAATTCATGTCCCACCGAGCTATGTTTTGCCAGCGCATAACCGTTATCTTTTTGAAGAAGAAACCTTCATCGCCAATCATTCCCTTCCCTGGGATATAATTCTGGGAAGCACTGGCCTGCCATGCTACATAAAGCCTGCTGAAGGAAGAGGGGGATTTGATGTTTATAAGGTAGATAACAAAAAAAAATTGTTGATCCACTATTCGGAAAGTGGCAACAAGGTAATGACAGTGCAAAAAGCGATAGAATCGCCTTATCCATGGCACATTCGTTGCTTATGCATTGGGAAAAAAATCATTCCTATAAAATACATTTTTCAAATAAACGATCAATCCAAATATATTTATGATCTGGATTTTCTTACTTGCGAGCAGGGACAAAGAGTAATAGACAGCTCTAAGATTATAAATCGTGTTTTTGGCTATGAAATGAACTCCATCGAGTTTATTCTCGATAAAAATGGCATCCCCTGGGCCATTGATTTCAATAATCCTATCCCTGATGCAAGAGAAAAAGTGCTTGGGGAAATATACTATAAGGATTACATAGAAGCCATCATTTCTCGTATTAAAGAAATTGCATTATCTCCCGATTCCAGGTATACTTTTCTGCCTGAATTGAATCCCTATGCAGAGATCGCCAGAATGGACATTCCCAGAGAAGAAAAATTCACCCTGGCTCTGGCGAAAGCAAACGAGTATTATTTATAATTTTAAATATAAAGGAGAAATCATGAGAAAAATATTTTTATGTCTTCTTATTTTTAGTGTCCTGCCATTAATTGCCCAGGAAACCTTAACAGAACCTCAGCCCATTATTTTTTTAGGGATTCTACATAAAACTTATCCCCTGGCTTTAAAATGCCCTAGCGAATACTGTCTTGAAGATGGATACCTATATCAAAGCACAAACTATGCTATAGGAAATGTAAATTTTTATTATGAATTCAAAAGAGATATTTCTTCTTTAGCAGGAAAAATCGTTGTTGCAAGAGGAAGGATGCTCCGAGGCTTGAATAAAATTTTGACAAAACTAGGTAAAGCACCAGAAGATTATGGTAAAGAACAAAGCATGATGCAAATCAGAAGCGATTGGGTACGAGAGGAAACAGGTTTTCAGATAGGACACAGCACCTTAGAAAAACTTTCCCAGGTTTCCTATTTCCATGCCATGGATATTGAAGAATACAAAGGTTTTTCTATCAAAAAGGCAGATAAAAAAAACATAGAGGCAAGTTTCACCAATACATTCGATTCGCCCCTGGTTTTTACTTTTGCAGGTCATTATGAATCCACGATGGGAAAACCTCAGCCCAGGTATGAAAGCAAAGAGATTACTCTTCTTCCAGGCAAATCTATAACGGAAAAATTTCCTTTAGGGCTTGGCAAAGGAAGAAAGAGCTATCGCCTGGTTTCCATAAATGTTAGTGCTAGCTCTAAAAAAATCGTGATAGATATTTCTTCGAGCATATATTCTGCATTAGAGGAAGAGACCACAGATTAGGAATAGATTCGTCCCTCTTTTTACCTTATTTGCCTTTAAAAGCAAATCAATCTCTCTTGGTTACTCATACTTTTTGAAAATTATTTCTCAATCAAAAATTTTTGTATTTTTTTTAGTTGAGACCCGTTCCTACGTTCCGCAGCTTCTAAGGAAAAAATTTTGATTTTTTTAGGTTGTTTTTTAAGAAAACGCATTTGAACCACAGATGGACACAGATAAACACGGATAGGGCGTATTTTAAGGTTGGGGGATAGCCAAAAGAGAACCACAGATGAACACAGATGGACACAGATAATAAATCTTTTTCATATGTGTCTCTGTGGTTAATGTATAATATAAATTGCTTCCTTGTAAATTATTTGTGTTTATCTGTGTCTATCTGTGGTTCGTTCCCCTAAAGCACTATCCCATAGGTAGAATATCTCTTGGCTCTAATAATATCTCTATTCCTTCCAAAATTTGGCTAATTCTTTGTTTAGACAAAGTTCCGATCTTTTCTACCAAATCCGTTTTGTCTACCGTTATGATTTGGGAAATATTTACCACGCAAGCTTTCGATAAATTAGCTTCTCCTTTCGATAAAAGCACGTTTCCAGGAGAATGAGCCCATTTTAGATTACTAGTCAAAGCACAGACAACGACAGTATTGATTTTGCTTTTATTGAAAACATTATTTTGAATTACCACGTGGGGATGGCGATAACCTGGTTCTGACCCCGATGGTTCATCAAGATTGATCCAAAATATATCTCCTTGCTGAATCACCATTCGCCCTCCACAAATTTACGATATTTTTTTTTAGCTAAAACCAATTTTTTTTGTTCTTGAGCATTAGAGAATTCCTCATGAACAGAATTCAGTTGCTCTAACATTTCCTCATTTTTCCAATTTTTCAAGAAATCAGTCACTGCTTTTACAAATACTTTACTACGAGATATTTTCATCTTTTTAGCAGCTAAATTTATTTGTTGAAATAAAGATTCAGGAATTGAAACTGCTGTTTTAATAGTACTCATAATTATACCTCCAATTATACTATTAATATAACTAAAAATATTCTAATTATCAATACTATTTTTTCATCTCGACTTAATCGGGCTGTTCGTAGATGTCAGGATATCCCATGGATATAAGCCAGGAGCAACACTATAATCCATACGCCCTATATTAAGACGAACAGCGATAGCTCCAAATTATATAGGAATAGATTCGTCCCTCTTTTGAGAGAGGGACGAACCGAATGGTGCTGTTTAAAATTCTTTCTTTTCCAGGATTTTTACTGCTTCAATGGCTACTTTGATAGCTTCTTCCACTCCTACTTTGGCTACAATAGGCGTGTCATCATAGGTAAGTCCTATAATAGCCACAACTTCTCCTGCCTTTACCTTACGGATAGAAGAAACCACGAAAAGCGCGGAAGCTTCCATAGAAGTTGCCAGGACATTGGATCTTTCCCATGCTTTCCAAAGCATCTTGTTGTATTCCTCAATAGGAAGGGGAGGCGCGTCTTTTTCGGATTCAATGAAAAAAGCATCTTTGCAATGAGAAATTCCACAATGGTGCTTTATTCCTAATCGTTTGGCTGCCATACGAAGGGCAAGCGTCACATCTAAATCCGCTACAGCAGGATAGCTTAAAGGAATGTATTGCCTTGTGGTACCCTCTTCTCTTACTGCTGCTGTGCTGATGACAACATCTCCCAACCCGATATTTCTTTGCAGTGCACCTGCTGTTCCTACTCGGATAAATACCTCTGCGCCCAGACGAATCAACTCTTCTACGGCAATAGCAGTGGAAGGGCAGCCTATGCCTGTGGAGGTAGAAGAAACTTTGATTCCATCTACGGTACCAGTAAAGGTACGATACTCTCGGTTAAAAGCAATTTCTTTTGCTTCATCAAAATAGCTGGCAATCAAGGGCACACGGCCAGGATCACCAGGAAGGATAACGTATTTGCCAATATCACCTTTTTTTAATTGAATATGGTATTGTTTTT
Source organism: uncultured bacterium (assembly GCA_938003875.1). Taxonomy (GTDB): domain Bacteria; phylum Planctomycetota; class Uabimicrobiia; order Uabimicrobiales; family JABWCH01; genus JABWCH01. The sequence continues at coordinate 1,117 of CALKWO010000127.1, read as the reverse complement.
CGGGATCAATCATACTTTTTCCTTATCATTACAATTTACTTTTATCTACTAATTTACCATGACTAATAACATATAAAGGCTCTTGATGATACATAATGGCCTCATGAACACTGTTTGCATCCAGAACGACCAGATGAGCTGCATTGCCAGGCTGTAGACCAAAATTCTTGACATTCATGGCTTTAGCAGCATCTATGGTAATCATATCATAGATTTTTTCCATTTCGCGGAATGTAGTCATCCACAAAAGATGCGTGTTTAAAAAAGCCACTTCCAGCATATTATTTCGGCCAAAGGGATAGTAAGCATCCATAATATCGTCCTGGCCAAAAACAACCAATGCCTTTTCTTCCAGAAGCTCTTTTACTCTGGCATGCAGAGGCCCTGTATGGGGATCGCTTACAACACCCATTTGCGCTTGTTTTAAAAGAGCAGCGATTTTTTTGAAATAGGGGATAGGATACATTGACATAGCTCTTGCATGATGTGCCAGCACTCTTCCTGTCCATTGTTCTTTGATAGTTTTGCTGGCGAGCATTTCCAGTGTCCTCAGATCAGGATCACCAGCATCGTCTACCAACATGGAAATATCGCTATTGTATTTCTGAGCAATCCTGAACATGGCATCAATATGGAGACGTTCATCTTGTGCGGTGTACTCAATCCAGGGAATACCCCCCACTACATCTGCTCCCATTTTCATAGAGGCTTCAAGCAATTCTACAGTGCCAGGCTCTCTTACAACTCCGTCTTGAGGAAAAGCCACCACCTGCAAATCCACGATTCCTTTGAATTCTTGTTTTGCCATCAACAAAGCCTTGATGCCTTCCAGCTTCGCCTTAGAATCCACATCGGCAAACGCACGAATATGAGTGTTTCCATACCTTGCAGCAAGCTTTAGTGCCTTACGGACATTTTCTACAATCCATTTGGCATTGTATTTTTCTTTGACCTTAGCTGCATCTTCGATAGCAGTCATTGCTGCACCCATATTCTCGCCATGATAGGCTTTTAAAGCAGATTCATCCATCATGAGCAATGTATATACTTTGCATAAATGGAGATGAGGATTGCAAAAAGATTCAGTAACTAATTTTCCTTGAGCATCCAGTGTCTG
>CALKWO010000126.1 GCA_938003875.1 uncultured bacterium | reverse complement strand
GAGATTGTCAAGAAAAAAATAAGCTATTTATTTCTATTTATGTCTATTTATTTTGACAACTGCTGATAACCCTTGATAGTTGATTTATTCTTACTATTTATGATATACTGAGAACAGTATAGCTTTACAGTTGAACCTATTTCCATAACAGGAGATTTACTATGACTTTGCTCAATGTCGAAGAAATCCAACAAGATTTTGCTCGTTGCCTTGAGCGAGTCCAGGCAGGTGAAACGATTGTCATTCTTCAATGCGGTAAAGCTGTTGCAGAAATTAAGCCTGTTCCGTCTAGCCTTAAGCAAAGACCATTAGCTCTATGCACGGGAGAATTTCTTGTTCCTGTTAATTTTGATGAACCTCTGCCAGACCATATCATTCAGGAGTTTGAAGGAAAAGTCAATTATGTAGAAATGAAAGAAGAGATATTTAAAGGTATGTCTGTAGACGATATAGTGGCGGAAATAGAAGGATTCAAAGGGTAATCTTTTGATAGAGAAAGGAGGTGTTCTATGAACGCAAATATTCTTGGTTCCATTGTGATCCCTGATAATATCACTTGTGGAGAGCAACAGTTAGAAGATGGAACTATTGTGGAATGGAAGATCATTTCTCGTGGTCTAAAGCAAAGAAATTTGAGCGAAATGAAAGAAGAAAAGTTGAATGAGTTAAGGCGTAAAGTTCATACCCCTTTTTTGCCAGTGAATTTTAAACCCTTAAGTAGGCAAGAAGCGAATGAAAGAAAAGAGTAGGTGCTTTATAGATAGTAATGTATGGCTATATTTGTTAGATAGAGACATAGAGAATACAAAATATAAAATTGCAAAAGAGATTGTTAGAGAAAACACGGTTATATTGAGTGTTCAAGTTGTAAATGAGGTAGGAAATAATCTAAGAAGTCCCAAGAAGCCATTTCATTATAGTGAAGATGAATTGATGGAAGTGATTCATTATTTTTTTTCGTCCTATTTTACTTTTGTAGACATGACGAAAGAGGTTTATTTAAAGGCATCCGAATTAAGAAAGCGATATGGTTTTGGATACTATGACGGAATTATAGTCGCCGCAGCATTTGTGGGGCTCGATACAGTATCAAAAAAACTAAATAATTCTTGACAATTCTATATATTTTGTGTAGAATATAGAGTATGAAAATAAAAATTAGTGAAGCCGCAAAAGAATTAGGTGTTTCGATTGAAACACTGCGTCGTTGGGAAGCTTCTGGAAAAATTGAAGTGGAACGGACACCCAACGGACATAGGCGATTTGATCTTACGAAACTGCGCAGATTAGCACCTAGAAAGGTAATATCAGAAACAAGATCGACGCTTGCGTATGCAAGAGTATCAAGTCATGACCAAAAAGAAGATTTGGGCAGACAGGTTGGAATGTTAGAATCTTTCTGCGCATCCAATGGTTGGAAATATGAAATCATAAAAGATTTAGGAAGTGGGTTAAATTACCAAAAACGTGGTTTAAGAGACCTGATTCGCAGGATTTGTTCAAGCGAAATCGGACGATTGGTGATAACTCACAAAGATCGGCTATTACGTTTTGGTGCAGAGTTAATTTTTAGCCTATGTGAACATTTTGGAACGGAAGTAGTGATTATCAATGCATCAGAAGATGCTACATTTGAAGAAGAGTTGGTAAAAGATGTGTTGGAAATCATTACAGTTTTTTCTGCGCGTCTTTATGGGAGTCGAAGCCGTAAAAATAAAGATGTAATGGAACAGCTACGAAAAGCGGCAAAAGAGATAAGTAATCAACCAAAAGATGAAAGTTAGAGGAATGTTCCATGGAACAGGTAGCTACAGTAATCAAACTAAAATTAGAGCCAGATAAAGAGACAGCAGAAATATTGGATGGACAATCGAGAATATGTAACTGGTTGTATAATCATTTGCTTGAAAAGGCAAATGATTTACGTGATGACTATAAGAAAAATCCATCTGAAGAGATCAGTAAAATGCTGTATACGAAAAGAGGATTGCGCAACCTGTTGCCAGAGATAAAAGAAGAGCATCCTTTCCTGAAGGTAGTCCATTCATCACCTTTAAAAAATTCGGCTTTAAGGTTAAGTGATTGTATTCAAACGTATCAGAAATCTCGTAAGGGGAAACGCAAAGGGCAGGCCACAGGTTGGCCTAAATTTCGTTCGTGGAAATCGCATTGGTTTTCCCTATTCTATGACGAAGCGGAAAAAGGATATTGCATAGAAGACAGAAATTTGAAACTTTCGCTTGGGCTAGGCGAAGATCGAAAACAAAGATCTTTGACGATACCCATGCAGGAAGCTTCTCACTTGCAAGGAAAAATAATTCGTAATCTGAGGATAGTAAAACAAGCAGGAGTATTCAGTGCAGTATTTACAGTTTTAAGAGAATTGACCGATAAAAAACCGATGGAATCGATAGGCAGCTCCTTGTTTTTCCCTGGTTCTTTCCAAGAACCAGCTAAGTTTGTTGCCAAACTGCTTGAACCTCAGGATAATATTTCCCAATATTTCCAAAAGCAACTTCCCCAAAAAATAAAAGCTCTATTGCCTTCATACTCAAAGAATACAGCAAAAAATAAAAAAGTTTTGGAAGGCATCTGCAATACTCTCAACACGTTGATTGAAAAAGATGATTTTCATCAAAGACCAGAATTATTTGAACAAATAAAATTACGAAGAGCTACCTGGAAATTGATATGCAAAGAGTCAAAAGGACTTGAACTTTGTAAACTGAAACGGCTCCTATTGGAAGACGCTTATGAAGAAATAGCTAAAAATCAGACCATTATTGCTTTCGATCCGAATCACAAAAATTTTGCCTACGGTGTAGACTCTGAAGGCAAAAGCATTGAAATTGAAGCACCTGATTGGTTGAAAATATATGATAAAAGAATAGATGAATTAAAATCAAAACGAGATAAATGCAAAAAAAATTCCAAACAGGTCGATGTTTTAGATAACCAGGGAAAACCTATTGGCACAAAACGATGGCAATCTTCTAGGCGATGGGTTAAGTACAATCGTACACTGGAAAGAGTTTTAGCAAAACGTCGAGACCAGACTAAGACGTTTTTGTTTACTCTAGCCAATATGCTTTTTTCTCTTTATCGAATTGTCATTATTGGCGACTATACTCCTCATGGCGGCGGTATTTCTACTGGCATGCGTCGAGCCATGAATAACCGCTCCCTTATAGGCCGTTTTAAAGAAATCCTTTCTTGGGTTGCATTAAAATCGGGCAAAAATTATGATATTTTCAAGGAAAAAGGTACCACTCGTACTTGCTGTGAATGTGGCTATGTTGTCAAAGATGGTATTCATCCTGATGTCCGTTTATGGGCTTGCCCTGCTTGCCACTTTGAGCATATTCGCGATGAAAATGCTGCTCGCAATGGCTTAACCAATTACCTGCGGGAATTGGAACAAAATTCAAATGATTCTCTCTTAGTGCCTTGCTCAGGCCTCGTTTCCGTCAGGGAGCGATGGGCTTGGCGTGTTTGTCCCAGGGGCGTAGTTTCTACTAACCGGGGGATAAACTGCAGTTCGACTGCAAGCGTCAAGTAATTAAAATAGAGGATGGTATCCTTGACTCCAGTTTATATAGATTTGTTGATTTTTATATAGATTTGTATAGATTTGGAAGAGCGGAATGCTGATATTCTTTATTCTGAAGATTTGCATAATGGTCTTGTTATAGAAAAGAAGCTAAAAATCATAAATCCATTTGAGTGATCCCTATGGAAAACGAAAGCCAAACCAGAAAAGATCGCATTGACAAAAAACTGAGTGGATGGACTATTCTTCACCATCATAAGGGAATGGACACCTTTGTTTTGGAGTGTCATGCAGTGGAGGAATATCCGACAAAGGATGGGGAAGCGGACTATGCGTTATTTGTGGACGGAAAGATACTGGGCATCATCGAGGGGAAAAAGGTCAGTATTGGTGCGCAGAATGTTCTGGAGCAGGCGAAACGATATTCCAGGGCTTTAGGGGGAGTGCCTTTTCTGTACTCAAGCAATGGGGAAAGCATATACTTTCTGGATACACGTGATCCCAAGAACATATCTCGCAAGGTTGCCAGGTTTCATACAAAAGAGGCTATGCTGGAAATGTTGCAAAAGGAAAAGGTTAGAGCCTATTCCTGGATGGAGAACAATCCTGTCCAACCTGCGCAATTGCGCCATTACCAGAAAGAGGCGATTTTGTCCATAGAGAATGCGATCAAAGAAGGCCATAGGGAAATGCTCGTTGCTATGGCTACAGGAACAGGGAAAACCTTTATGATCGTAGCGGAAATATATCGCTTGTTAGAATCCATGTTGGGGAAGCGGATTTTGTTCCTGGTGGATCGCAGAGCTTTAGCAGCCCAAGCAGTCCAAACGCTCCATTCCTTTACTACACCACAGGGAAAGAAGCTAAATCAGGAATATGAGGTTTACTATCAGCAGTTCCAGAAGAATGATCTGGAAGAACAGAAGTCCTTTGATCTACAGACATTGCCTAATTCTTATTTGACACATCCCAATTCTTCTCATACTTTTGTTTATGTATGCACCATACAGCGCATGGCAATCAATCTATTTGGCAAGCAGGTAGAATATGAGGATGAGGATGCAGCCATTCTCGATATTCCGATTCATGCTTTCGATGTGATTATCGCAGATGAGTGTCACAGGGGCTATACGACAAAAGAAACTGGCCTATGGAGGCAGGTACTCGAATATTTTGACGCCATCAAGATTGGCCTTACAGCAACCCCTGCACCTCATTCTCTATCTTTGTTCAAGAATGTGGTCTATCGCTATACTACAGAGAAGGCTGTTCTGGATGGTTATCTGGTGGACTATGAAGCTGTAAAGATCAAATCGAACGTTCGTATATATGGAGCTTTTTTACGTCCAGGAGAGCAGGTTGGAGTAGTAGACACTGTAACAGGGCAAGAAATCTATGACGAGCTGGAGGATGAAAGAGCCTTTAGCACAGAGGAAATCGAAACGAAGATCACAGCACCAGAAAGCAATCGCCAGATCGTCAAGGAGATTGCCAGGTATGCCCTGGAATGGGAAGCACGAACTGGTCATTTCCCTAAAACCTTGATCTTTGCAGCCAATGACCTTCCTCATATTTCTCACGCAGACCAATTGGTACGTCTTTGCAAAGAAGAGTTCCAGCGTGGAGATGATTTTGTTTGCAAGATCACGAGCAGTGCTACAGTAGATCGACCTTTGCAGAAGATCAGGGAATTTCGCAATCGTCCCAATCCTGGAATTGTGGTTACAGTGGACATGCTCAGTACAGGTGTGGATATACCTTGTCTGGAGTTCATTGTGTTCCTCAGACCAGTAAAATCCAGAATTCTATGGGTTCAGATGCTCGGCAGGGGAACTCGCAGGTGTTCTGAAATCCATAAGACCCATTTTACCCTATTCGATTGCTTTGATGGCACGCTCATCGAATATTTCCGCAACACTACAGACTTTACTGTAGCTCTTCCCTCAAAAGAGGTGATTCCTATCTCCCAGTTGATAGAGCATATCGCTCAAGACAAAAATCGGGAGTCCAATACAAACTTATTTGTCAAGAGGCTGCACAGGATCGAGAATACCATGAGCGCAAAGGCAAGAGACCAGTTTGCCCGATATATTCCCGATGGAGATATGGGCAGGTTTGCCAGAGAATTGCCCGATAGGCTTCAGGATGACTTTACCCAGACGGTCAAGTTGCTACAAAATAAAAACTTCCAGGAACTTCTGGTTCATTATCCCAAGCCCAAGAAAGAATTTCTGATTGGATACGAAGTGGAAGACCACGTAACATCAGAATGTCTTATTGGGCATCTTAAGCCACAAGACTATCTCGACAGCTTTAGCCAGTTCATACGAGAAAAACAAAATGAGATCGAAGCGGTACAGGTTTTGCTAGAAAGACCCAAAGAATGGAATCCCGAAGTCCTGGAAGATTTACAGAGGAGATTGGAAGAGAATAAGTTTCCAAAGCAGGAGTTGCAGAAGGCATATAGCGTGGTCTACAAGAAGTCCCTGGCGGACATCATCTCTATGGTCAAACATGCCACTCGTGAAGAGTCTCCGATTTATAACTCACAGGAAAGAGTAGATCGTGCGATGCAAAAGATCATGGAGAACAAAACGTTCACTCAAGAGCAACACCAATGGCTTTCCCTCATCAGAGAACACCTGGTTCGCAATCTGACCATTGCTTTGCAGGATTTCGATAGTATGCCCATCTTCGAGAGAAAAGGGGGACTGAGGAAAGCACGACATGTCTTTGAAGGGCAATTGGAAAGACTGATCGAAGAAATCAATTACTTTATTGCAGCATAAGAAAGGAAAATTATGAATACTATAAAGATGACACTGGATTATCCTGAAGATATTCTTCTGGCATTGAATGAAACATCAGAAGAATTTTCCAAAAAGCTTAAAATTTTGGGAGCAGTAAAGCTATATGAACTAAGCAAGCTTTCTTTAGGCAAGGCATCTGAACTTGCAGGAATGGACAAAATCTCTTTCATTGCAGAATTGGATAAATGTAAAGTTCCAGTGATTAAATATTCTTTGGAATCCCTTAAGCAAGAAATAGATACATTGAAAGATCTGATAGATGAAGAATAAAGTTGCTATTCTAAATGCCACTCCTTTAATTTCTTTAGCCATCTTAGACCAGTTGGCTCTGCTTTCCAAAATATTTTATAAAGTGGTTATTCCTTCTGAAGTATCGAAAGAAGTTGTTCAAGAAGGAAAATTTAAATCAAAGGAAATAGGAGCATGGATTAAAGACAAGGTTGTAGCGAGCCAAAATAAACATTGGATTGAACTTTTTTCTATCTCTTTGGACAAAGGAGAAAGTGAGGTTTTAGCATTGTACCATGAAATCAATAACTCCATTGTTGTGATTGATGAATCAAAAGCAAGGAAGTTGGCGGCAAAACAAAAGATACCACATATAGGAACATTAGGTGTGTTGTTGTTAGCCAAAAGATTGGGCATGTTGGATGCTATAGCACCTCTATTGGAAAAGCTTAAAGAAAATGGAATAAGAATCAGTCAGGAACTTTGTGCATATATTTTGAAGGAAGCAGGAGAATCATTACTATGACCGATATTGTAGGTAAACTGTGGGGATTTTGCCATACCTTGAGACACGATGGAATAGACTATGGCGATTATATCGAACAATTGACGTATTTATTGTTCTTGAAGATGGCAGAGGAAAAAGAAAGGGAGATTCCCGAAGAATATAACTGGCAGAGCCTGAAAACCAAATCAGGCAGTGATCTTATGACGCAATACGCTAAAACCCTGGAAAAATTGCAGGGCAAAGGCATGAATGAGATGCTGAAGGCCATTTTCAACCAGGCCATGCCCCGTTTCAACAATGCGGTGAACCTCAAGAAGTTGATCACCTTGATAGATGAGGTGGAATGGTCTCTCCTGGACGTGGATGTCAAAGGCCAGGCCTTTGAAGGACTGTTGGAAAAAGCAGCCAGTGAAGGGAAAAAAGGAGCAGGCCAGTATTTTACGCCTAGAGTCCTGATTCGATCTATTGTCAAGGTGATGCAGCCCGACCCCAGAGTCAGCCCTGATTTTACTATATGCGATCCTGCTTGTGGAACAGGAGGATTTCTCCTCGCTGCTTATGATTGGCTCATGGACGCTACAAACAAAGCTTTGGAGCGTAAGGAGGTGAGTCGTATCAAGGCCAAAACTTACTTTGGTCAAGAACTCGTTGCCAGACCCAGAAGACTGGCGTTGATGAATTTGTTTCTACATGGGCTTCAGCCCACAATCTACCTGGGCGATACGATCTATGAAGCGGATCGTGGCGAACGCTATGACTGCATCCTGACCAATCCTCCCTTTGGCACAAAAGGAGCGAACCAAGAACCGACCAGAGATGACTTCACCGTCAAGACCAGCAACAAACAATTGAACTTTATTCAGCATGTCATGACAATCCTAAAACCAGGAGGACGTGCTGCTATCGTCCTTCCTGACAATTGCCTCTTTGAGGACAAAGCAGGCGAAGTTTTCAAGATACTCATGGAAGATAGCAACCTGCATACCATATTGCGCCTTCCCAGGGGAACATTCACGCCTTATAGCCAGGGCGTTAAGGCCAATGTGATCTTTCTCCAAAAGGGAATGCCAACAGAAAAGGTATGGATATTCGATGCCCGCTCCAATGTCCCTGGTATAACCAAAAAGGATCGCCCTCTTGCTCCTTCCCATTTTGAGGAATTCGAGCAGTGCTATGGCACTGACCCCAATGGTCGTAGCCCAAGAAAAGACACAGGAGAATCAGGCCGATTCCGTCCTTTTGGACTTGAGGAAATCAAAGCACGCAATTACAAACTCGACATTACCTGGCTCAAAGACGAATCCCTGGACGATGCCCAGGAACTCCCTGAACCGCAAGATTTAATCAGCGAGGCCATATTGGAGCTTAAAGGAGCATTGGAGGATTTGGAGGAAATTGGCAAAAGGATGGGGGAATAAAGATGAATTCATGGCAAACTATTTCTTTAAAAGAAATCGTAATATCAATAAAGGGGAAAAAACCGAAAATTTTGTTGGAAGAACAGCAAAATGGGACAGTCCCTTATCTTGATATTTTAGCATTTGAAAAGGGACAAATTCGGCAATACGCTGATATATCATCTTCTAAAATATCAGAAAAAAAAGATATTCTAATTGTTTGGGATGGGGCTAGGTGTGGTTTAGTAGGAATGGGATATTCAGGAGCGATAGGTTCTACAATAGCAGTACTCAGGCCTATTTTGTTAGAGTCTCAATATTTGTTCTACTTTTTACAAACTCAGTATAAATATATTAACTCTAATCCTCGTGGTAGTGGAATTCCTCATCTTGACCCTGATATTTTATTGGGTATCGAAGTCCCTCTTCCCCCACTGAATGAGCAGCATCGTATTGTTGCCAAGCTAGAGCAGCTTTTATCCAAAGTGCAATCGTGCCAGGAACGACTGGACAGAATACCCAAAATTCTAAAACGCTTCAGACAATCCGTTCTTGCTGCTGCTTGTTCGGGCAGATTGACAGAGGATTGGCGGGAACAGAATCCAGATGTGGAATGGGAAAATACAATTTTACAAAATGTGATTTATGAAAAATTACGGAATGGCTATTCGCCAAAACCAGTAAAATATACTACTAATTTAAAAGTAATTACTTTAACTGCAACAACTTCAGGTAAATTTTCTGATTGCTTTTTTAAATATATAAATGACGAAATAGATCAAAATTCTTATCTTTGGATAAAAAATGGAGACATATTAATTCAAAGGGGCAATTCACTAGAACATGTTGGGATTAGTGCTATCTATGAAGGATGTTCCGATCAATTTATATATCCAGATTTAATGATTAAAGTTGTTGCAGATAAAATGAAAATTTTAAACAAATTTTTGTATTACATTTTATCTTCTTTTAAAATTCGTCAATATTTTCGAGAAAATGCTACAGGAACTGCTGGCAATATGCCTAAGATAAATCAAAGTGTTTTATTAAATACACCAATCCCCCTTCCCCCTCTTGCCGAGCAACAGGAAATTGTCCATCGTGTGGAATCCCTTTTCCATCTTGCCGACCAGGTAGAACAAAAATACAACAAGGCCAAAGCTTATGTAGATCAGCTTACCCAGTCCATTCTAGCCAAAGCCTTTCGAGGAGAGCTTGTTCCCCAAGACCCCAATGATGAACCAGCAGAAGTCCTCTTAGAGCGAATTCGGAAAGAAAAGGCCAGCCAGGACAAAGCAGCAGGCAAGAAGCGAAGCAGAAAACTAGAAGGATAGATTACTAAAAATGATAAAATTGGTATTCATAGGCAGCACATAGGTGAATTTTTTTCTTTTATTTTAACGGAAATACAGTGCTATAAAGTATTTTTAAGAAATAGGAATCATGAAGAAAAATGTTTTGTGGATGCTTATTGTTTTTTCCTTAGTGCCTCTTTTGGCTCAAGAATATGTAGAACATGACTTTCGGATATTTGAAAAAAAGTTAAATTTCTATGTTTCCCTTAGGTTAACACCAATGACTGAAACGCTCATGTCTCGATTCATTCTTTCCAGGCTATCTACCGGTATTTTCAGTGAGAAAATTTTCTCCAGTTCTTCACTTACTTTTTTGTAGGGCGTTTCCACTGTCAACATTTGGCTCCACTCTTGCAATAGTTATGAATACTCGCTTTCAGGAAGCTTCAATCTCGTATCTAATGGGATGAATTCTAGAGGTGATAAGCTTTGTTGATGAAGAGAGGTTTATCCTCTGGTACGATGATAAACCTCTCAAAAATTTTTAGGTTGGAAAAAAATCCTTCTGTTCTTATTTGTCAGATAGCTTAAGCTTGTTTTCCGCATCATCAAAAATCTTTTCGCTTATACCATCTTTAACCAGAGCTTTGAGGAATTTTTCCATAATATCCCACATGACAAAAGTTGAAGGATTCTTAGGCATAGGAATGCCTTCGATTTTGGAAATTCCGAGTTCTTCGAGAGCTTTTTTGGTAGAAGGAATTCTGGGGTCAATAGCATAGCTGGCAACCTGATTTTCTGGATTCAGGATATATTTTTCGATCAAAAGCTTGGCAAGATCCCAATTGTTTCTATAGCGATTCAAAAGGAAGGTTTGCACACCCAGGAAAGGCCGTAAACCATCTCCACCCAGTGTAAAATTAGAAAGAGGAATCACTCCGAAATCCACACCATTTGCCTTGATTTTAGCATGAGTCCAGGGGCCGCTTACCATAATGGCATATTTTCCAGAGATAAATCCTGCCTCGGTTGTATCGGCATTTGCATCTTTTGGCAGATAGGGCAAAAGGCTGGCGAAATCCTTTGTGTTCTTTTTGAACTGTTCGCCCTGAATTCCCTTTAAGACAGATTCACAAGAGGTAAAGCCTTTGCCAAAGAAAGGAAAAGTGAAATACCAGTTTGTAATGTCCCAGGAACAAGGATATTTGGCTACGAGTTGAGCAAAATCCCCTTGCAGGTCTTTTTCATCGACTTTATCTTTGCGATACATTAGAGAAATGAATTCCAGATTTCTTGGATATCCCCAATATTTCTCCTCAGACATGACAGCATCGACAGATTCTGGAACCAGGGTTTCTTTCAGATCTTCTTTCATCTCTACAGGCACTACGAAATCGTCGGCAATGCATTTTCCAATGATATCATGCCCCCAGACGACAATATCAGCCCCTTTTTCTTTGAGCATTTGTGCTTTTTGCACAATGTGTTCTTTTTCGTCTACCAAAACAAGGACTTTGTGTTCAGGGAAATCTTTTTCAAAAGCAGAAATCGCTGGTTTCAAGGCATCTTTCGCTGTGTCCTGCACCACCCAAATCTCCAACTCCACTGCATTCAGAAAGCTCATAGCAAAAATTAGCAAAAACATCCATGCTTGTTTCATAACATACGACCTTTCATAAAATAAAACAGATGTAAAAAAATTAGATAAAGCACCTTGCATTATTTTATTATAAAATCGTATGAATTCAATAAAAAAATCCGTGTTCATCTGTGCTTCATTAAATCTTTAAATTTATATTGCTTATCGAACTCGCCATACTGGTCTAAATCCAATATCGCCCTGGTAGTTTTCCCTGAAAAAATGGCGATAGGCACTGCGGCACATATAAGCATCCATTTGATAGCTGCCTCCTCTTACTACCCTTGTGTTTTGAAAAGGCCTGGGAGAAGGGCCTGTAGGATTATTTTGAGGCAGGTTGGTATATCTACCTCCAACATCTTTGCACCATTCTGCAATATTGCCCGACATATCATGGAGTCCAAAGGCATTGGGCATTTTTGTCCCTGTATTCTGAAGCCTTTTGCGCGAATTTTGTTCACACCACAAATAATCATTATGGTAATCATTGCCCCAATAAAACAGGCTGGATGTGTTCGCACGACAGGCGTATTCCCATTCTGCTTCTGTAGGCAGATCCATGTCGTACTTCTGGCAGAAAGCAAGTGCTCTTTCCCAGGAAATATTGTGTACGGGGATGTTGTCTCCTGGAAACCAATAGCTTAGACCAAAAGATTTATCCAGAAATTTTTGGCTGACTTCAAACTTTCCTATCAGAAAGGAGTCTAGGGTTACCTGGTGCTGCGGTATTTCCAGCTCCATTCGTATGCCCTGGTCTCTGGAAGAACCCATATAGAAAGTGCCTCCTGGTATAAGCACAAAGACAAGCCCTGTTTTTATATGTTTGTATTCCAGATATCCTTGGGGATTGACTTCTGTAAAAGCAAATTCTTTATTTTCATAAACCTTGGAAACCGTAGATTCCTGGTACTTGTCTTTTACCTTAAACCAGATTTCTTCGTTCAATCCTGTAACAAAATATAGACTTTTGAGAATTTCGAGGATTCTCTTTTGGTAAAAATGCTCTTTTCCAAAAGTATCTTCTTGCGCTTGCTTTTGCAAGGCAATCCCCAGATCTTTATTCTTCTTCAGGATTTCCTGGATTTTGGAGTCAGAAACCAGGCGATAGAGAAAATCCCAGACAGCAGAATTTCCCTTTTCTTTTTGTAAAAGCCTCAAATAAACATCCAGGTAATCTTTACGAATTTCCATCCATTCTGCAGATGCATGCTTTCTTCCCATAATATCAATCTCTGCGCTTAAGAATTCATGAATTATGGTAAGCTGTCTTCCTTTTGGTGTCAAATATAGAGAACCTCGAATAGAGCTTCCCTCTTTTTTGTATTCTGCATGGTAAGAGGAAAGCCTTTTTTTATCTATGAAAAAGAGTAAAGATTCCGAAAAAAAAGGCCCTTCAACAGAGAAGCGAAATTCTTGTAATGGTTCCAGGCTATGCTGTATGACAAAAGGTGCTGTTCCTGGTGGTACCAAAAAAGTCTTTTTCATTTCCTTGTATTCTTTAAATTGTATTTCCAGAGCTACCTTTCCTGGTTTTACTCTGATTTCATCTCCTGTAGCATAACGTTTTGAAAGATACTTGATTTCTGCAGGTTGTATTTTTTTGCCACTGACACTATCTTCTACCCAGGAGGAAAGAATTCTAGGCAAAGGCACAAGCACCAACCTTGCTTCTTGGTTTTGCAAATTCGCAAAGGAAAGAGGAAGAATGGCAATCTCGTAGCCTTCTTGAACTACTTTCACTTTTTTTGTATCCACAGGAAGAAAAAAAGTATAAGATTCCTGAGCTTTTTTGTAGAGAAGAAGCTGTTCTTTTTCTACAGAATAAAATTCAGGGGGTTTTAGGCCCGCATGAGGTGGAATCTCATATTGTAAATATACAGTATATTCTATTTCTTTTGCCTTGAGCTTAAGAGGAATTTCGAAAGTCTCTTCTCCTGGTAGTACCTCTTTTTCCAAAGATTCTTCTGTATAGCCATTAGCAAGAATGCTAAAGTGGTATTTCCCTGGAGTCAATAAAGCTCCATTAGAAAAAGGAATTGTCTTCCCTTCCTGAGTTGCAATAATATCTATTTCCTGTTTTTTGCCAGGATCTAAATCATATTCTAATACAAAAGAAACCGCCCGTGGCTTAGGGTATAGAATCTCCTTATGTATAAAAATTCCAGGGCCTGTAGGGATGGTAATCTGTTTTTGTAAGGGGAAATAGCCAGGATGCTCTATCTTGAGCTGGTATGTCCCTGCTTTCAAGATAGTGTCTTTCCATGGCTGACCATCAAGAAAAGCCGTATAGGATTTCAGGTCTGTCTTAGGGAACAGGGTTTCTACTTTTAGCAAAACAAGAGCGTCTTGAATAATAGCATTATTCCCTTCTTCGATTTTTGGATCCTCTGGGCTTTTAGGTTCGACTTTTGGATCCTCTGGCTTTTTGATATCTTGAGGTAAATCCTTTTTAGCTTCAGGAAAAAATTTCTGATAAGACAAAAGCCATTCTGTGCAACGATTCCGTAGTGTCTGAATTTTTTCCCAGGCTTCCTTTTGCTGAAGTTGCGCATTCCAAGTTTGCCATTGTTGCATCATAGAGGAAAAAGGTAAAAAATAGCTGCAAATCATAGATAGAAAAAGTGACAGATAGACTATATGTATTAAGCCAGAAGACTTTTTTTCTTCCTTTCCATCGTCTTTTAGATAAATAGAAGTATGCTCTCCTTGAGCAAGTTTTGTCAACTGGCTCACAACCTCTTTTGCTGTTGGAATTCTATCCTGCGGATTTTGCTCTATCATTCGATGAACTATCCGTGCCATGGCAGAAGGAATCTCTGGGTTGTAAGTTGTGATAGGTGTTGGTGGTTTTTTGAATCTTGCCAGCAACAGACTATACACATCATCTCCTTCAAAAGGCAACCTTTTGGTCAGCATCTGGTAGAAGGTAATGCCTAGCGAATAGATATCCGCTCTTCCATCTACCTGGCTGGAGTCGATCTGTTCTGGTGCTATATAAAAAGGTGTTCCCAAAATCTGGCCTGCATAGGAAATACCCCCTAAAGAAGAAGCTGCCACCATCTTGGCAAGACCAAAGTCCGTCACCTTTACCAGGCCATTTTTATTGATAAGGATATTGGCAGGCTTGATGTCTCTGTGGATGATTTTTAAAGAATGTGCTGTATCCAACGCGAGTGCTACTTGCCTTGTGATTTCAATAGATTCTGAAAATCCTAAAGGCCCTCTTTCTTTGATAATATCAGCAAGAGATTGTCCATCCACATATTCCATAACAAGATAGAAATTTTCTTGTTCTAGCTGTCCTATGTCATAGACTGCGACAATATTGGGATGACTCATACTGGCCGTTGCCTGTGCCTCGATCAAAAATCTTTTTGTCTGGATTGTAGTAGCTGCATCATACTGCAACAGCACTTTAATGGCTACGGATCTTTTCAGGAGTTCATCGTCCGCCTTGTATACGACTCCCATGCCTCCTTTGCCCAACTGCTTTACAATTTTATAGCGTCCTATATTTTGTAACTTTTTCAAAAATTTAGAGGAAACCGTCTGTGTGTGTTCTTGAGAATTCTCTTCCCCTGCTAAAGTCCCCATAGAATCGGGCAATGTGTTTTCTTTGGAAAGCATAACAACTTCTGTTCGGGAAGATACTTCTTCGCTCAACTGTTTATAAATTTCCTCTAGCCTGTTCTTTGTAAGCATTTCTTTCTCCAGAAAAATTTCTTCCAGAGAATGATCTTTACCTTGCTTTTCGTATTCCAACTGGATTCTTTTGCATTCTTCGATCTGTTCCAAGGTTAAATATTCATGCTGTAAAACGAGCTGTATGATTAAATTATCTTTGGGATTCACGGCAAACCTCAATTCTTCCCAATTTTTTTACTGCTTTAAGATACCATGGGCGTTGCCCTGGCTATTATATTCCGCCCCTTAAGGGCTAAGATTGAACTATAAATACTATTATAACTTGAATAACATTTTGACTAAAACAAAATTTGCAAGAATCTGTTATTTTTATTATAATAAGAAAGTCATTGACTGTATAGAAAATTATAGTTTTAGTGTAAATAAATACACTTTAATCTATATTCCAATCTTAGCCCCAAAGGGGCAGAATATAATAGCCAGGGGCAACGCCCCTGGTCATTGAATGCAAAAGTTTTATTTTTCTATAAAAAGAGAGAGTATGTCTATTTTTTTAAGCAGAGAATCGGAATACGCGCTACAATCCCTTCTTTATATAGCATCTTTGAAGGGAAACAAGCCTGTCCAGCAAAAAGAAATTTCCCAAATACTCCAAATTCCATCTCCTTTTCTAAGCAAAATACTACAGTCTCTTGCCCGTAATAGAATTTTGCTTTCGCAAAAAGGCAAATTGGGCGGATTCCTTTTAGCAAAGCCAGCAAAGGAGATTTATTTGTATGAAGTCATCAAGGTTATAGAAGGAGAAAATTTTCTGGAAGGATGTTTTTTAGGTTTCCCTGGTTGCAGCGATCATGCACCATGCCCCCTACACAATTCCTGGAAAACTCTAAAAGGAGCCATGCTGGAAATTTTAAAAAAAAGCAATCTGGAGGATATGTCAGAGCATCTAGGGCAAAAGATAAACAAAACTTAATAGGAGTAATTGTTATGAGTGAAGTCCAACCAGTATTCCCCTCTTTCAAGAATACCATTCTTGGTAAAATCGTTGTTTTAGGAATTCTTGTGTTTTTATTGCTTATTCCCCTCGCTTCGCTGAGTTCCATTCTTCGAGATCGCCTGGATCGAAGAAATGAAGCTGTAGCAGAGATCCAAGATATATGGGGAGCTCCGCAGCATATAGTAGGCCCTGTCATGATCGTTCCTTACAAAAGATGGTACAAAGTATGGAAGGAAGATCTAGTCGAAGTAGAAGGAAGTAAAGAAAAAAAGTTTAAAAAAGTAGAGGTGATGGAATTTGAAGAAAAACATGCCTATTTTTTGCCTGAAGAGCTACAGGTTACAGGATCGCTGACACCCAATATTTTGCATCGGGGGATCTACCAGGCTGTTGTGTATAAAGCCGACCTTAAACTCACAGGGCATTTTTTGATTTCTTTTGATAAACTCAAGATAAAGCTGGAAGATGTTCTTTGGAATGATGCCCAAATCACCGTTGGTATCGCTGATTTGAGAGGAACCAAAGAAGCCATCAAAATAAAATTAGGCACCAGCGAATCCATTTTTCTCCCAGGCTGTAAGCTAGATGCCTATTCTTCTGGAATTCATTCGCCTGTGAAATTGTCCAAAGAAATAGCCGCTGACAATATTCCTTATGAAATAGTCTTACAATTCCAGGGCAGCCAAAAAATCGTCTTTGCACCTCTTGGTGTAAAAAATACCGTCAGGCTGACATCTAGCTGGCCAGATCCTAGTTTCTGCGGTGCATATCTGCCTGGAGAAAGAACCGTTGGCCCGCAGGGATTCGATGCTCTATGGCAAATTTCATACTATGGACGTTCCTATCCACAACAATGGACTTCCTATAAGGACAGCTATCATTCCTCCTCTTCTCTGAGCAATTCCTTTTTTGGGGTATCCTTGCTCAGCCTTGTGGATGCCTATCGTTGTGTAGAACGCTCTATCAATTATGCTTTATTGTTTATCATAGTGATTCTATCGGTCTTTTTCTTATTCGAAATTGTATCTAAACTTCGTATCCATCCTTTCCAATATTTGCTTGTCGCTGCCGCCCTGACACTTTTTTATCTTCTGCTATTGTCCATTTCTGAATTTATCTCTTTTGGCATAGCATATACGATTGGAGCAGGCATTTCCTCTTTACTAGTCGTCTTATATAGCATGGCTGTTCTAAAAAGCGGTACTCGCACAGCCACTATTTTCCTGGGACTTGTGGCTGATTATGTATTTTTATATTTTATTTTACAAATGCAAGACTATTCTATTCTTACAGGCTCTATCCTCCTGACTCTATTGCTCGCATCTATCATGTACTTCACACGCAATATCAACTGGTATAAACCAGAGGTGGATACTAACACAGAGACTACTTCTTCCTAAAAAAAGATAAAAAATACATCATTTTTTGTTAGTCTCTATTGGCAAAAGACGCAGGGATTGCGCTGAAGGTCATCTTTTCCGAATAGATAGTCATTTTTGGCGCAACCCTGCGGCTACAAATCATTGCAAAGTAAGCAATTATTGCTTAAATTGAATTACGATTCCTAAACGAATAATATTTTCGTGCGTAATCTTACAAACACACGCTTGTTTTGAGCTTTATGGAAACAAGCGTGCCTTTTCCTTCTTCGCTTTCTATGAAAATTTCTCCGCCCATGTGATCGATGGCTCGTTTACATATCGCCAGGCCTAGCCCACTGCCATGCGTCTTGGTGGAAAAATTGGGTTCAAAAAGATGGTGCTTGATATTGTCCGAAATTCCTGATCCATTGTCCTGGATTGTAATCAGCACTTTGTCTGGATCTTTCAGATCTTTTCGGCAGGTAAGAACGATTTCTCCAGGAGTATTCTTGATAGCCTGTACAGCATTGGTAAGCAGATTGAACAGAACTCTTTTTAGATGATGTGGATCTGTAATGACTTTAGGCAAGTTTTTTTCTATTTCAGATCGTAGAAAAATGTTCTGCTCTGCGTAATTGTTGAAGAGTTCCATACAATCTGCAATGAGAGGGTCAAGGGAATAGGCTGCAAGGCTAGGCTTGATGAACCTTGCGAACTCAGAAAAGCTGGAAGCTGTTTTAGAAAGAGAATCTATAGCATCGATGATATTCGATATGCCCTTGTCCAGAATTTTATCGAAGTTTTTAGCCTGATCCTTGTAGGCCCTCTGAATATGTTGTGCAGAAAGTTTCATAGGTGTCAGAGGATTTTTGATTTCATGGGCAATCTGTCTTGCCATTTCTCTCCAGGCAGCATCCTTTTCTGCCTGAACCAGCTTTTCTCTGCTCATCTTCAAGTCTTTTGTCATGCGATTGAAAGAATCCACAAGCTCTCCAAATTCGTCTTTGGAGCTAACAGGAAGTGCTATGTCCAGATCTCCACGGGAAACTCTGTGTATAGCAGTCATAAGATGGGCAAGGGGTCTTGTGATTTGATGCGCCAGAATAATCCCTATTACCATGACAAGAAGGAAAACAAGGATATAGATCGTAAATACGGTCGCCATCATCTCGGCCATTTCTCTCTTTACCTCAGCTTGCCTGTAAATCATAGGAATGCTGATCACTCCCACGATTTCTCTTTTGTCCAGAGCAGAAAAAAGGGCTTTGTAACCTACGACAAACGTGTAGTCCGCTATGGATTCGAGAGTGATATAGATTTCCTTTCTCTCCAGCATGAGCTGGTAGTAAATATTCCCAGAAATGCGCGTGGGCAGTAGCTCTGTATAAAAAAGCTCTCTTCTGTTTGTAGCCAGGAGAAAGGGCTGAGAAGAAAGATATACATTTAGCATGCTTCTGTTTCTTTCCCCCCAACTTCGACAAAAAGCATCATCGGGCATCTTAGAATTGATTTCATCTGCTGCTAAAGGAACATAAGTCTCTTCCCTCATGGCTTTTTCTGCATTTTCCAGGGATTCTGTGAGATTGCGTTCATAGTTTTCCCAAATTTGAGAAATGGCCTTTTCTTTGCTCAAAACCCCCATAATGAAAACAGGTATACCAGAAATCAGGAGAAAACTCAAAAGAAGCTTATACTCAAAGGAAAAGCGTAGCCTTATTCCTTGTTTTATAAAGTGATAAAAAATTTTGCTGAAAAATAGAGGGAAAAGAAAAAAGACAAATCCAGAAAGAAAAAACTGTAGAAGATGGAAAATTTTCGTTATCTGGGAAGGGAGAGGATACCCAATCATCCCTATAGTTTTTTGCTCTACCCATTCTTTCTTGCTTTCAACCCATTCCTGGGATGTCCATAGAAAATAAAAATTATCATATAAACGATTTTCTATACTTTCTTTTATCCATAGGTTTTTGGCTTTTTCCTGGACTTCCTGGATTACCCCTGGTAAAGGCTTGAAATTTTTGGAAACGTATGGATTGTTGCTCAGAAACATTGTCTGCTTTTCAAAGCTCGCCATCAAGAGAGGAGTAGAAGCTAAGGCTGGTTTCTTGGCAAAGACCTCTGGCACCGATAGAGATCGGGCAAGCTGGGGATGCCTTGTAAAGAGGACGACATAGCCCAGGATTTCTTTTTTATCGCTGTACACTGGCAGGGCAGCAAGATAAAACAGCATATTTTTTCCCTCGTTATCAAAACCAGGTAAATGCGTCAGGAGTTGCCTTGATCCATACTGAATTTTTTGCAATAATGGACGATACCACAAAGGGTTAGGCATATTCAGAGAAAACTGGGAAAAAATCTGGAAAGATTCTGAAAAAGAAGTATTTTCTTTGGCTTTATCTATTTTGCTATACACCAAAAGCTCAAGATTGTCCAGACGCTCTGACAAAGGGGTTTCTGCCCACAACAAAAAAGCTATATCGCTTTTTTTTTGCTCCAGGGAGCGGAGCAGTTCCACACTGTTTTCTATTGTGTCTAAAGCTACATCTAACGTATTTTTAATGGAACTTTCCTGAATTTCTAAGGATTTATCTTCGATCAATGCTCTGGATTTGATTTTAGATGCGTCTTGGAGAAAGGGATACAAGGCAAGAGACACACAGGCTAGAACGAGTATGCAAAAGAGTTCATATCTCTTGGGAAAACGCAAGATATAAAGCATTATGGTTAAAAAGAAGAATAAGCTACTCCATAAACATAGCCTGGGAAATTCCCCCCAAAAAAGTAAAAAACAAGAAATACCGAAAAAGACAAAAATTCCCAAAAAATTGTTAGAATTCTGGCTTTTTCGCCATAGTTCCCAAAGAAAAAGAGCGAAAAAAAGAAAGCTAAAACCCAAAAAAAGAGTACAAAGATATAAGATCAAGGCATCATAGCCTGGCAAGAGATTGTTGAAATCAAATAAAGGAAAACTGGAATACTTTGCTAAAGCATAGACTACATTATAAAGAGCACCGTTCCCCCAGGCTAAAAAAAGGGGAAACACAAAAACAAGCAAAATACGGATAAGAAAAAGGAAACTTTTTCTTTCAGGCAAAGAAAAAATTGTCTTTAGACAGACTATGCTGGCGAGAAAAATCATAAAACAGGAGACAAAAAGATTGCCGAGCGAATCGCTCCATTCTCCCAAAATATAAGAATGGAACACCTGAGGAGAAGAAAAAAAAGACGGCAGAATCTGGTTAGGAAACTGGAGAGAAAACAAAATCTGCCGAAGAATATAAAGCATAAGCAAGATAGCAAAATTTTTTTTCCAGCCCACTATGGGAAAAATAGACAGCCCATACCAAAAGAAAGCACACACAAGAATTGCAAAAATAGAGCTGCTTACCTGGAGCCATTGCATCCGATTTTTTTCCAAAGCATTCAACGTTGTTTCCTGGGGGAGTGCAGTCAAAAGGAGCGAGCCTAATTGTTGTCCATTGATATTTTGTAATGGCCTTTGTAAACTATTTTGTGAAATAGACATAGGAGAAAAAAAATTTTCGTAGTTAATGCTTATATCCTGGACATCATACTCCTGGAGCATTTTTTTGGCAAAGCTCTGGCTTTTGATATAACGAGTAGACAAAGGATAATTGCTGTCTAATGGCAAAAAGCAGACGGCAACACCCACATATTCCCTAAGTTTAGGATGAGGAATAGGTATAAAGGTACAGAGTACCACAAAAACGCCTCTGCCGCTTTTCACAATAGTAGAAAACCGCTCTCCTTTCAGACATTCTTCCAAAAGATGAGGTGCTGGGTTGAAATCGCAGTTTTTCCATGCAATACACTGCCTAAGATGATCATAAACTGCAATTCCTCTACGATTTAAATCCATAGGAAATGCAAAGCCATTCAGTGCCTGAAAAATCCGAAGCGATGCTTCAGAGGGGCTGCTATAGGTTATTTCCTGTAGAATAGAAGTCTTGCTCAGCAATTCATCCAGAATGGAAAAGGACAGCCTCTCCATTTCATAAAAATTTTCCTGTATAGCCTGGCTGGTATAGAGCAATTGTTTATTTCTATAATTATCCCAGGAAGTGCTGGCATAATTTTTTTCCATTCTATACCATATTTCTATAGCCAGAAGAGAAATAAGCCAGAGGCAACCAAGATAAAAAAGAATCTTCCCTTGTAAAAAACGATTTTGCAAAGCTTACTGCCTTTCTATATATATCAAAATGAAGAAGTGGGATAATTCCATGGTTCTGGTATCCAGCCTAAAATAGAATAGGCCTTTTGGGAATTGAGAGAGACATTTCCCATGCGAGGAGGAGAAGGGGGAAACTCATAGCGAAATTTTCCTTCCAGAATATCAGATGGATAGCGGTGTGCTTCCAATATCTTTTTGCCAATACCATGCAGACTGATAGTATAAGGGCTGCCTAGATTCAGAATCCCTCTGCCTCCGTCTATCATAAGGGAATGCACTGCCTTTCCTAAATCTTGTGTGTTGATGGTAGAACGAATTTCATCATAGAGCAATGTCACCCTGAAATTTTTTTTGAAGCGAGAGTTTATCCAATCCACAGCACCCTTGTTGCCTTGTATGGAAGGCCCCATAGGAAGCCCTAACCTGATGATTAAAGCATTTTCATTTCTGAGCAGAACTTTTTCTGCTTCATAGACGGTCTTGCCTACGATAGTAAGGGGGTCAGGAATATCCTCCTCTGTATATCCCTGGCCTTGGTTTTGGATACCAGAAAAAATAAGATCATAGGAAAGATACAGAAGACGGCATAGAGAAGCCATTTCATAGATGTTCCATGCCCCCTGGATATTGAGATCATAGGCCCTCTGCGGATGATCTTCTGCTGTATCCAGATCGCAAAGCCCTGCGCAGTGGAGTATATGCGTTGGCTGAAATTCTCTGCATATTTGATGGATTTTTTTCCGATCTTCTATGTTAGCACTTACCACACAAGCAGATTCCAAAGGTCTGGGTGCGAATTCATTCTTGATTCCTAAAACCTGCCCAGGATACAATGAAAGAAAGTACTCAAAAACAGGCCAGCCATGGATAGAAGTAATACCTGTAATCAAAAATTTAAAAGAAGACACCATCTATAGACCAATTCCTTTAGCTATCCAATAGCTTACAAAACTTGCGATTCCAGTCATTACAATGTACATGATTTTTACCTTAAACTCGTAAATTTTTGTCTTAAATTAGCAGAGAGTTTCCGCTAACTATTTTGCAGACTAGCTTTTTTCTGAACAGGCAGCTCTCCCCATAGATGGGGAATAATATATCTAAAGCTGAATCCAAAGAGCATACCCGCAACAAGAGAAATTAGGATTATCTTCCAGAAGCCACAAAATTCTTTCCTGGCTTCTGCCAAGAGACGTTCTGACATATTTTCAACCTTTCGTTTGCTGTATAGTCACTTACTTACAAGTGAAATCTAGTGCCAAAGTGTAAAAATTTTTTGCCTTCCAGTTTATCCGTATTAGGTTTTCTGCACTATAGCTTGCTTCTTCCGAGGACATAGGGCAGGAGCTGTACCATATTTCTGGCATCATCTATTCCTCTATGATGTATCCCTTCCAGCTTTAAGCCTGCTAGATTCAATGCTTCTTTCATTCCATAGCGTTTTTTCAATTTCAGCTTTTCGGAAAAGAGAGTTTTGATGTTAAAATGGGAAGCAGAAATTGGATAAGGAAGTTTATGCAAAGCACTGTCTTTTTCGAACTGGGATCGGTCATAGCTACCCCAGGAGCAAAAAGCAAAATCATGATACTTTTGCATCCATTGGCGGAATTCCTGGATAGCTTGAGGATAAGGCATAGCTTTATCTACATCCTCTTGTTTTATGCTTGTAAGTTGTGTACAAAATTCCGTGAGTTGTGTGTGGATACAGGGTTTTATAAATCTTTGAAAATCTTCCAATATTCTTAGGGATTTTAAATCTACCATGACTGCCCCTATTTCGATGATCTCCATTTCTTCTTTAGGGATACTGCCTTTATCGCAACAAGTAGCTTCTAAATCCACAATCATCGCTAGCCTGTATTGTTCTAATGTTTTTTCCATAATTTCTTTCTATATAGATGAATCCTGTTTTTCTTGAAACAAGAGAAGTTGAATATAAACCATTGCCATCATGCTGCCTCCTGCAATGAATGCAGCTTTGATTCCCAGGGAATAGGAAACCAGAGAAGAAAGTAAAGGGCCTATAAGATTCCCTAAAATCGCAGAGCTGGAAGCAAATCCCATAATGCTGCCTTGCATTTCGGGGAGGCAATGTTTATTTAAAGCCGCATATAATGTGGGGATTATCGCTCCAGAAAAAATCCCTATGGCAAATCGTAAAGGGAATAGGTATCCATAATGGGGCACTATGCTTTGCGCCATCGTCGCCAGGATTACAACAGGCAGAGCAAGTCTCAAATTGCTTTCATATCCAAGACGGTCGTTTCTTTTTCCCCAAAAAGGAGTAAAAAACGTCATCAAAAGACCGACTGCACCTACCATAATTCCTGTTATCGTAGCAAGATAAGCCTGAGGAGTATTTAAAAATTCCAGATAATACGCTAGAATGGGGTTTGTAAAGCTTATTCCAGCCTGGCAAAGCGTAATGAAGAAAAAAAGATGTACAAGCTTTTTTGCTTGCCAGACTATGGCAAAATTATCCCAAAATTTTTTCTTTTCTTGAGAAGAAAATTTTTTTTTCTCTTTTACCATAAGAATTACTATAACTACGCTCAGGAAGCAAAGAAACGTTACAAGAAAAAAGCTTTCTCGTATACCAACAGTATCCGCAAAAATTCCACCGACAACAGGTCCAACAGTAATACCTGCTGTTGTAGATGTTTGCAATAGCGCAATTGCATAGCCGCTATGCTCTTTAGGCGTAGTTGAGGCAACTAAAGCCAGATTAGCCGAAATAAATCCGCTAATGGCTCCTTGTATTATACGAAGCGTAAGCAGTTGCCATATATTCTGAGCCAATCCCATTAAAAACATAGCCAGCATCAGACCTGCGATGGCTCTGATTACCATAAGCTTTCTGCCATATTTATCGCCCAAATAGCCCCAAAAAGGTGTAAAAAAGAAAGAAAGCACAAAGGGAGCAGAAAAAATGAAACCCGACCATACCTTGGCATCAGCAGCATCTGTAACCCCTAATTTTCGTATATAAAGAGGTAAGAAGGGAATGCATGCATTCATGCCAATCATGGCGATGAACTGGGCTATCCAGATTACATAAAGATTTTTTTTCCAGGAAAATTCCAATATATTTGACAAAGAAGTGATTACCTATCTAGTAAATTAATGGGGAAATTATTTAATTCCTACGTTCCGCAGCTTCTAAGGAAAAAATTTTGATTTTTTTAGGTTGTTTT
>CALKWO010000125.1 GCA_938003875.1 uncultured bacterium | reverse complement strand
GAAGTGTTTTTATCATCGAATCCATGTTTCAATTCCTTAAAGGTTCGATTCAGGCATTCAAAACAAGATAGACAGCCTGAAAGCAAGCAAAGTTTCAATTCCTTAAAGGTTCGATTCAGGCTCTAGGTTTGCATCTTTCAGACAGGCATGTTCAAAAGTTTCAATTCCTTAAAGGTTCGATTCAGGCTAGAATGAAGTTTTTGTACCCAGATTACAAGATTAGTTTCAATTCCTTAAAGGTTCGATTCAGGCGAATTAATATCCAACAAACAAACAATCATAATTCCACGTTTCAATTCCTTAAAGGTTCGATTCAGGCTGTTTCTTTTTGAAGTGTTTTTATCATCGAATCCATGTTTCAATTCCTTAAAGGTTCGATTCAGGCTAATGCTATTCCATCATAAAATTCATGAATAACAACGTTTCAATTCCTTAAAGGTTCGATTCAGGCGGAATGGGTACAAAGCCTTGAATCACTTGCAGTCTTGAGTTTCAATTCCTTAAAGGTTCGATTCAGGCGAGACTTTGTGTTCTCATGCAACAAAATATAGCATAGTTTCAATTCCTTAAAGGTTCGATTCAGGCGCTAGGTTCAGGACAAACCAGGAGATTGCAAAAATTTGTTTCAATTCCTTAAAGGTTCGATTCAGGCCTGCTCGCGCGTCATGGGAAGCAAAATTTTCGTTTTGTTTCAATTCCTTAAAGGTTCGATTCAGGCCTTTGTTCTCTCGGATATAAGATTTCTTTCAAACTGTTTCAATTCCTTAAAGGTTCGATTCAGGCTGGAACATTGCCTTATGCTTCTATAAACATGATGAGGTTTCAATTCCTTAAAGGTTCGATTCAGGCACTGGAACACAGACTTTCACATTTCATGAATTGCGGTTTCAATTCCTTAAAGGTTCGATTCAGGCATTCCAGGTATCTTGTTATCAGTTGAGATAGTTTTAGTTTCAATTCCTTAAAGGTTCGATTCAGGCTTTAAAGCGCGATGGTATTGATTTTACTGTGTATATGTTTCAATTCCTTAAAGGTTCGATTCAGGCCCCTGTAACGGAATATTATGGAATCTTACACAAATTTGTTTCAATTCCTTAAAGGTTCGATTCAGGCATGTTCATCAGAATGGAAAATAACAAATATAACTATAGTTTCAATTCCTTAAAGGTTCGATTCAGGCATTTGATTTTTAGTTTGTTTCAATCACTTTTTTTATGTTTCAATTCCTTAAAGGTTCGATTCAGGCCACCATCGTCAGAAGCACAAAGATAAAGCTTGCCCGTTGTTTCAATTCCTTAAAGGTTCGATTCAGGCCAAAAACAGATAAATTGATAGTTGAGTCAAAAGAGAGTTTCAATTCCTTAAAGGTTCGATTCAGGCAGTTTTTCATCAATGTTTGCCTGATTTTCTATCATCGTTTCAATTCCTTAAAGGTTCGATTCAGGCCTGGGTATTCACCTAGCGTTACTGGTGCATACTCCCGTTTCAATTCCTTAAAGGTTCGATTCAGGCGCAAGCCCTGTACTATGATGATGACCAGCAAGAAAGTGTTTCAATTCCTTAAAGGTTCGATTCAGGCATGTGTCCCACTTGCTGGCGCAGGCATATTTGCGGGGGGTTTCAATTCCTTAAAGGTTCGATTCAGGCTGGTTCAGAAAGCAAGACGAAGTTGGAAATAATTTTGTTTCAATTCCTTAAAGGTTCGATTCAGGCATCCTGTTTTCACAGAGCAAGAACTTGTAATAGCCGTTTCAATTCCTTAAAGGTTCGATTCAGGCTGGTTGTTACTGTTTGCCCATCTACAAGACAATTTTCAAGTTTCAATTCCTTAAAGGTTCGATTCAGGCATGATTCTAGTGCAGGATACAGTGTCGGCTCAATCGTTTCAATTCCTTAAAGGTTCGATTCAGGCTTCTGCTCACTTCGTTGAATTTCTCAAGCAAGCCAAGTTTCAATTCCTTAAAGGTTCGATTCAGGCGTAAAAAATGCAAGAAAAACGACTTCTCACACGGATGTTTCAATTCCTTAAAGGTTCGATTCAGGCGCAAAATGAGAGTAGAAAGACCTCTGAGGCCGTAGGTTTCAATTCCTTAAAGGTTCGATTCAGGCCCGTCCTCTGTTCTAATTCCAGAGAGGACTTTATAAGTTTCAATTCCTTAAAGGTTCGATTCAGGCCAAACGAGATCAAGGAGTTTATGAGAAAGCCCAAAAGAGTTTCAATTCCTTAAAGGTTCGATTCAGGCCGTGGTATCTCAAGTTTTTTCGCTTTCACAACACTAGTTTCAATTCCTTAAAGGTTCGATTCAGGCGCAGACGGGGCAGAAGCATTACAAGCTTTCTGTCGGTTTCAATTCCTTAAAGGTTCGATTCAGGCCGAAGACTATTTTCTTCGGGTCATCTTTGTATTTTTCTGTTTCAATTCCTTAAAGGTTCGATTCAGGCTTTCTTAGAGCTATAGCATTTATTGCAGAGAAAAGCCGTTTCAATTCCTTAAAGGTTCGATTCAGGCAGTATTCGGATTTGAAAAAAATTTCTTCTATTTTCCGTTTCAATTCCTTAAAGGTTCGATTCAGGCGAAACGAAGAAACGAAGGCGAACGGCCATATTCGGTTTCAATTCCTTAAAGGTTCGATTCAGGCGTACATCCAGGAAGTAGCAAAAATAAACCTAAGCAGGTTTCAATTCCTTAAAGGTTCGATTCAGGCGATTCTCCTTGGTTTTTGGGGGTAAAAGTAAACATCGTTTCAATTCCTTAAAGGTTCGATTCAGGCCCTCGATTTCAAATCTCATTACCGCGCTGCCAATCGCGTTTCAATTCCTTAAAGGTTCGATTCAGGCATCTGTCTAGTAGGCTGCATTCCCATTGTTACATTGTTGTTTCAATTCCTTAAAGGTTCGATTCAGGCCTTATGTCTGTGTAGATTCAACTACTGGGGCTGCTGTTGTTTCAATTCCTTAAAGGTTCGATTCAGGCTATTAATTTTTTATTCATAATAGAATACTGAACAGAAGTTTCAATTCCTTAAAGGTTCGATTCAGGCTTTGCAGGAAAGAAAGGGATACAGATCCAATTTTAGTGTTTCAATTCCTTAAAGGTTCGATTCAGGCAAGAATAGGAGTAAATTATGTCAGTTCATGTTTCTCCGTTTCAATTCCTTAAAGGTTCGATTCAGGCATCATATAATCGAGTATTTTTCCGCACACGCTACAAAGTTTCAATTCCTTAAAGGTTCGATTCAGGCAAGGAGTAAATAAATGCGTAATCCTGTTATGACGGAGTTTCAATTCCTTAAAGGTTCGATTCAGGCAAGAAGAATTTGTAAGGGTCGCGAAGCAAGAAAACAGTTTCAATTCCTTAAAGGTTCGATTCAGGCAAAAAGAATGTGATCCTGAGCAGGATAAAAAAATTTGTTTCAATTCCTTAAAGGTTCGATTCAGGCGATGTTTTAGGCCGTGAATTTCTTCGCTTAACGCCCGTTTCAATTCCTTAAAGGTTCGATTCAGGCACTCAAAGAATAACTCTATTATTCCTCTTGCTCCGTTTCAATTCCTTAAAGGTTCGATTCAGGCTGGTTGTTAGTGCTAATAGTCCTGGTACATGGGCAAAGTTTCAATTCCTTAAAGGTTCGATTCAGGCCCTAGCAAGGCTAAGGGGCGCAAAAAAGGGAAACAAGTTTCAATTCCTTAAAGGTTCGATTCAGGCTCCAGCTCTGCCTTGAGCCTTGCGTTCTCTTCTCGCAGTTTCAATTCCTTAAAGGTTCGATTCAGGCAGGAATAGACGATTATCTTGTATCCGTTGAAAAGTCGTTTCAATTCCTTAAAGGTTCGATTCAGGCGATTCTTTCCAGGGCTGCTTTTGCGTCTTCTAACGTGTTTCAATTCCTTAAAGGTTCGATTCAGGCGGTATCAAAAATACATCTTTGCTCTTTACGTCATAAGTTTCAATTCCTTAAAGGTTCGATTCAGGCTCAGCAATGCGGATTTTGCCAGCATCGCCACCACCTAGTTTCAATTCCTTAAAGGTTCGATTCAGGCCCCCATAATTATGGATACGGCGCGGTCAAGCATTTGTGTTTCAATTCCTTAAAGGTTCGATTCAGGCTATGCCTGACAAAATAGAATTCCTCGAAATACAGCAGTTTCAATTCCTTAAAGGTTCGATTCAGGCTTTTTGCTATTTCCTCTACCCTTCTCATTGTTGTTTCGTTTCAATTCCTTAAAGGTTCGATTCAGGCAATACACCACTTAGCGGATTCATTCGAGAAAGTTTCGTTTCAATTCCTTAAAGGTTCGATTCAGGCTTCTTTTTGTGCAATACCACAACCACGCTCTAAGCAGTTTCAATTCCTTAAAGGTTCGATTCAGGCGGTCTTTAAATTGTACAACATAGGAGAATATAAACCGTTTCAATTCCTTAAAGGTTCGATTCAGGCTTGCGATGTCAACAGCATTCACTAGCGGGGACTGTTGTTTCAATTCCTTAAAGGTTCGATTCAGGCAAATACAATAACAACAAAAGCAAAGATACATAAGCCGTTTCAATTCCTTAAAGGTTCGATTCAGGCGCGGAAACGCAGAAAGAAATAGATCAAAACAGAATTGTTTCAATTCCTTAAAGGTTCGATTCAGGCGATGAACTCAAGATTAAAAAGGCGCAAGAATCTAAAGTTTCAATTCCTTAAAGGTTCGATTCAGGCCCAGAGGGCGGGGAGATCATTGAGCATCTTGTTTCGTTTCAATTCCTTAAAGGTTCGATTCAGGCGAAATGCCGACCGTCTTGATAAAATATTTTTCTTCGTTTCAATTCCTTAAAGGTTCGATTCAGGCATTGCGGAGCTTCGAGGCATGGTCAAAACAATTGCCGTTTCAATTCCTTAAAGGTTCGATTCAGGCAGCATAGATTCCGATTCCCGACATAGAAAAAATATTGTTTCAATTCCTTAAAGGTTCGATTCAGGCCTACCTCTTTTATTGTTGATGCTATGTTGCTTGCCAAGTTTCAATTCCTTAAAGGTTCGATTCAGGCTTTTTTTTGTATCGTTCTTTTTGTTAGAGAATGCCCGTTTCAATTCCTTAAAGGTTCGATTCAGGCCTAAAATTCTGTAAACTTACCTTGTCATCACTCGTCAGTTTCAATTCCTTAAAGGTTCGATTCAGGCCAACTCTAAAACAAAAGGGATTTATCAAGCTTTTGCGTTTCAATTCCTTAAAGGTTCGATTCAGGCTGAAGTCTTTTTTGCTTTCGCTTATTTCCGTAGATAGTTTCAATTCCTTAAAGGTTCGATTCAGGCAATCTCTGGATTAAAGATTTTTTCTGTTGCTGCAATGTTTCAATTCCTTAAAGGTTCGATTCAGGCCCAAATAGAAGCCGTCAAGCTATATGCAAAAGTCCTCGTTTCAATTCCTTAAAGGTTCGATTCAGGCAATGCGCTCTGCATAGCAAAATAACTATTCATGTCAGTTTCAATTCCTTAAAGGTTCGATTCAGGCTTATTCAAACCTAGCAGCCCCTGGCGCAAGTAAAAAAGTTTCAATTCCTTAAAGGTTCGATTCAGGCTTAAAATACAAAATTGCAAAAAAGCTAGAATTACATGTTTCAATTCCTTAAAGGTTCGATTCAGGCTATATGACGCACCTTGCGGACTGTCACAAAACAAAAAAGTTTCAATTCCTTAAAGGTTCGATTCAGGCGATTTGACGCACAGCAAATCAGTACAATTGTAACAAGTTTCAATTCCTTAAAGGTTCGATTCAGGCGGAGATTGCGGATTGTTTCGGCATGAAGGAGACAGGTTTCAATTCCTTAAAGGTTCGATTCAGGCCCTGCACCAGTCCCCTGCCTGATTCAGAGTGACGCATTGTTTCAATTCCTTAAAGGTTCGATTCAGGCCTGTATATGGCTACAACGAAGTTTACGTAGATGAAAAGTTTCAATTCCTTAAAGGTTCGATTCAGGCCCTCAGTGCTACCATCATTCAGAAGGAAGTTAATCTGGTTTCAATTCCTTAAAGGTTCGATTCAGGCATGCCAAACAGCCACTTCATGTTGTTTTCTAACTCGTTTCAATTCCTTAAAGGTTCGATTCAGGCTCGGAAAAAATATCCCAATGCGCGGATACACATGTTGTTTCAATTCCTTAAAGGTTCGATTCAGGCCTTGCTGTGTCCATGTAAACAAGCGCGTGCAAAAAAGTTTCAATTCCTTAAAGGTTCGATTCAGGCCATAATTTTCTGTATCGAAAGTAGCACGAAGTGTGATGTTTCAATTCCTTAAAGGTTCGATTCAGGCTTAAGGGCGTGCAAGAAGGTGTCACAGAAGATGATTGTTTCAATTCCTTAAAGGTTCGATTCAGGCGCAGTTTTCGCACACATTACATCCGCAATGAGCGCAGTTTCAATTCCTTAAAGGTTCGATTCAGGCCCCTTCAGGAATGTAATAGCCTGCTTCACTTTATCGTTTCAATTCCTTAAAGGTTCGATTCAGGCAGTAAAATTTGTTGAGCAGGCCAACAAGTATTTTGAGTTTCAATTCCTTAAAGGTTCGATTCAGGCATATACACAGAAAACGCCTGTTAAGGTGTCTTTTCCCGTTTCAATTCCTTAAAGGTTCGATTCAGGCCCCTACTCAGGGACGCTTTTAATGTTTTCCTAAAGCTGTTTCAATTCCTTAAAGGTTCGATTCAGGCACCATTCAAAGCCGCAAATAGCAAAGAAAATTTTGTGAGTTTCAATTCCTTAAAGGTTCGATTCAGGCAGGGGCTTGCCTGGGAATATCGCCCAGGGGTTAGAATGTTTCAATTCCTTAAAGGTTCGATTCAGGCTCAAATGTATGTCAGTCAAGAACTTATTACTTTTGGAGTTTCAATTCCTTAAAGGTTCGATTCAGGCTCGTTTAAGATGCGCAGGGTATTGCCAGAAACACCTTGTTTCAATTCCTTAAAGGTTCGATTCAGGCGCGATGGGGAGTTTCCTCATCGCAAAGTCATAATTAAGTTTCAATTCCTTAAAGGTTCGATTCAGGCCTCTTCGCGATATGAAAGAATACAAAGATACAACGAGTTTCAATTCCTTAAAGGTTCGATTCAGGCTTGATAGAAATAAATTGATTCCTAAAAAAGAGGATGTTTCAATTCCTTAAAGGTTCGATTCAGGCGCAAACACAATAGATGATAACTGGAAAGTCACTATCAGTTTCAATTCCTTAAAGGTTCGATTCAGGCGCCAAAGATTCCATCGAGATTGTAAAGCTCAAAGAGGTTTCAATTCCTTAAAGGTTCGATTCAGGCCCCGCCAAAATTTCCCCCAAAAACCCTATACAACCCAGTGTTTATCTGAACTATGTTTCCAAATATTTTTGTTTGTTGTCGTCGAGGTATGATAATGTATTTTTAGCAGGGGGGCGACGACTTTTGTTATTTCTTTGAGAAATAACAGGTTATGTTCGTTTATAAGAAATTTTGTGATCAGGTTAAAAGATAATTTTGGCATTTTGGGATACCTCGACGATTATAATTTATGGAAAACGGCTTGTCAACTGGATTTTTGGGATTTTATATAAAATTGTCTGTCTGGTTCTTTTCTACTCCTAAAAAGGTTTTTTGGAGAAATTTTTGGTCAGAAACACTGTAAAAGAGAATGGAATCTTTGTCTAGTTGTAGCGTGCTTTTTACTTCTGCTTTTAGTTTTTCATACTGGCCTTCGGTCAGATGGCCTTCAAATACGGAGTTTTGTACCCAATTCAGATATTTACGGAAAAGTTTTAGGGCTTTGCCTACTCTTGCTTCTTCTACATCATAAACTGCTATGTAATACATATTTTATCCTTTACCACCAAATTTGGAAACCTTCGTAGGGGATTTCTTCTACAAGGTGTTTTATGAGTTTGTAGCACTCCATCCTGATGAGTCTTCGATAGGAAACGTCTCTTTTAAGCTTTCTGTGTTTGATGGTTGTAGTGAGTTTTTCTTCGAATTCTTTTACGAATATTTTTCGGCCTTCTTCTTTTAAATAGCAATAGTTCATATTTTGGTCAAAGTGCTTTTCCTGAATTATATTTTGGTTGAGGAGCTTGAAAATTATACGGTCGGTGAAGAGTGGTTTAAAAATTTCTGCTATATCAAGGCTCAGGGAAAATCGCCTCTCTCCTGGTTCATGCAGAAAGCTGATTGTTGGCTGAAGCTGGGTGCGATAGATTTCGCAGAGAGATGCTGTATATACGAGAGCATTGCCAAAGGATATAAGGGCATTGATTGCATTGAGTGGTGGCTGGCGATTTCTTTCATAGAGTTTAAAGGTTTCGCCCTGGGGTTTAAGGATAATATTCCAGGTTTCATAGTATTTGTCGCGAATACGACCTTCGATCCCCATAAGATGAGGGATGTCTTGTGCATCCTGGATTTTGTTTCGTTCTGTTTCTATATAGGCAATATAGGATTCCAGGTCGCATTCGCGAGAGTTGTAGTAGCGGAGATTTTTCAGGATATTGAAGGAAGCAGCGTGTATCAACTCTCTGGCAATTGCGAGCCGTTTTTGGGAATCGAGGTAATGTTTGACCTGGTTTACTACCAGGAAGCCGCTTTGCAGATATTCTCTTGGATAATAGCTGCCGTCGTAATAGCCATGATGGTTGAAGATATGGAGGGGAATCCTGTATTTTGTAAGAAATTGCAAAAGACGGCTATTGAAATTGATGGAAGCGAAACAATAGAAGGATTCAATGTCCTCAATAGGGATGACTTTTTTGTTTCCATCAAAGGTTTGTTTTTGTTCTTCTTTTTGCTCTTCTGAAAAGGTTTCGGTCAGGATTTCTTCTTTGCTTTCGTCTTGCATTTCTGATTCGGGCAAAGGCTTTATTTCTTGATCGGTCTGTTGGGCATTGGTCGCTTTCTCTTCTTTTGCAGGTAAGAAAAAAATGGTATTTTCTTTGCGCATAAGCTTTCCAGCAGAGAAGATATAATAATTTCGTTTCATGGAAATTCTCCTTATGTTTTAGGAATGGCATAGTTCGCAATAGCTGCATTTTTTACAAAGCGAAAACGGTACGCTGGGAGCAGGCGGTTTGGAAAGTGCAATGATTCTGGTAATATTCTCCAGGATTCTTAGCAATTCCATCTCTTTCTCGTGCGTGAGAATTACTTCTATACGTTTTTTGAGTTTAGGATAGTCTATTTCTCCCTGCCATAGTGTATTGGAAGTATTGGGAGAGGAGCCTTCTGCTGTTTTTAAGGATATTCCTTTGCATTTAAGGTAATAAAGATAGTATAGCACCTGCCATTCATGGGCTTCTTCCAGGGCATCGTCTTTTTTGACTTCATGAAGAATGCCATCTTTGATGTTCAGCCAGTCTAGTTTGATGTGTTCGATTTCTATTTCTTTGTGTTCACGACTATAGCTTTGCTCATGTATGACCTTGCCGAGTTTGACCATATCGGATTCTTGTTCCATCTGGATATGGTGCGAGAAAAGCCATAGTTTGCGCTGGCAGACAAAGTAGTAATTGATTTGTGTGCCAGTATAGATGGGGGATGTATCGTTGATCATATTGTATCTCGCTAAAAGTGTTTTTAATCAATCATGCCTATTCCGATTTCTTGCTGATCCAGGATAATACCGAGGTCTGCATTGTATCTGACATCTGCTACCCAATATTTATCTTCTTGTCTAAACGCCAGGCGATTTGTTTGTCTTAGCTTTGCTCCCTGCCCTAAGGAAATATTGGCCATATATTGCATGGCTTCGAAGAAGTTTTTCGCT
Source organism: uncultured bacterium (assembly GCA_938003875.1). Taxonomy (GTDB): domain Bacteria; phylum Planctomycetota; class Uabimicrobiia; order Uabimicrobiales; family JABWCH01; genus JABWCH01. The sequence continues at coordinate 32,450 of CALKWO010000125.1, read as the reverse complement.
TTTTTGTATTCTATATATTTGTCTTCAAACTGAATGGGAACAACTTCCAGAGAGCGAACCAACTGATAGAAATCTTCTTCTTTCTCGGATTCATCGAAGGGAAAGAGGCTGGATATAACCTTTCCAAAGCTGTCCCATGCTCTTTGGAATTCCTGGGCTTCTTTTTGGGTGTATCCATCTTTGTATACCTGATTCATCATTTCATGGATGTTCATGGCATGAAGGAGCATGCCATCTTTTAGTGATTCCAGGGTAGACTGGATTCGGTTTGTATCGTAAAAATAACGGTCTTTGTCCGAGCCTTGTGTGAAAATGTAAACTGGGACGGTTATCTTTTCTTTGCGATTGCGGTTGACTCGACCAAATCTTTGGATAAGAGCATCCAGGGGGGCTGGCTCTGTGTAGAGGACATCGAAATCTATATCCAGGGAAACCTCGACCACCTGAGTTCCTACGAGCAATTGAGTTTCTTTGAGCAATCTTTCTTTTTCTTCTCGATCTTTGAGGATCAGACGGCCATGCAGTAGGACACAAGAAGAAGAAAAGTCTTTGAGCATGGAATATACTTCCTGAGCATGGGCTACAGTGTTGCATGTGACCAGGACTTTTTTCCCTTCTCTCAACGATTCCTGGATGGTGGATAGGTGTTCCATCACGTTGCCTTCCAAGATATTTACCTGATGGCGTGGGTGATAAAGTATATTGGAATCTTCTTTTGCATGGAACATTGTTTGGAGATCGAGTTCCTGGATTTCAGGGAGGATAGACCTGATTTTTTCTTTTAAAAAATGGGGGAATGTGGCTGATAAAAACAGGAATTTTGCCTGAAAAACAGAATAGAGCCTCTCTATAGTTTTCAAGATCAAGGCCGTAGTATGAGGCTCATAGACATGGATTTCATCGAAAATGAACAATCCTCCTGCCATTTCTGAAAGATTGGATTCCCAACCTTTTACTCCAAAAAAGGATTTGATGATCTGAAAAGGTGTCAGGATTTTCATGGGGCGATAGATTTTTTTGCTGGCATCCTGGATTTTTTTTGTAAACTCTATCGCAGATTCTTGGGAATAGTCTCTTTCCAGGAGTGTTTTGTAAAGAAAGTAGCTGGCTTTCCCATGTAAAATTCCGACATTGTCCATCCCAAAATGTTTTTCCAGGCGTTTGTGCATAGCATTGATGCTGGCTGTATAGGGAAGGACGTAGTAAATGCGCCTGCCATCTTGCTGATTTTTTTCGGCCCATAGAAGGGATGCCTCTGTTTTTCCAGACCCTGTGGGTGCTTCTACCAGAGCATTTCCCGATGTGTTATGCAACTGTTGCTGAAAATTTCTTAGTGATGGTATCCCAAGTCTGGATGATATATCCTGAATTTTGCCCTTGATCTCCTGGAAATCGGCAGAGGCAAGGTGGTCACAGGCAATCATAAGCCCTCGAAGAAAAATGCCATAGGTGGAGTGCAGGCTTGTCAGCTCCTCGTCTTCCAGGCTATTTCTATACCATTTCACAGCAAGACGATAGGCATCTGTCATCTGGTTTATATCTGCCACTTGAGGAATGGGAATCGTTTTTCCTAGATATTTTTGGGCCAGAGAGGGAAGATTTCTGAACCAATCGCAAATAAAGCTCATATTGGGAATTAGTTCTTGTTTTCTTTGCTGGAAATCTTCAAGACCTATTTGCATGGCTGTAGAAAAGCGTTCTTTGAGTTCCTGGATATTTTTATGATGTGTAATGATCGCAAGGGCAATGGCTTTTTGTTCCCATTCGCTTAGCCAGTAAAGGGTTGGAACAAAACCAGCAGAGAGGATTTCATGCCTGTATCCCCATTTCTCCCATTTTTCCTGGAATCCTGTTGCTGCTTTTCCAATATCATGAAGGGCGACGGCGTAGAACAGGTGTTCATAAAAAAGCTTTTCCTGGCATAAATCAGGAATGTGGGGAAACTGCATAGACAAAGATTGGAATACCTGTAAGCATTTTTTGGTATGCTCTTCTATGGTTTCTGGGGGATTTTTTTTTGCCAAAAGAGGCTTGTTCATGGTTCTTCCTTAAAAAGAGAAAAGAAGAGGAATCCCTCTTCTTTTCGTGATTTACCACTACGCTTTATGCATCCATACGCCCCAGTTTTTTTCGCTATCGGTGAGAATGGGTTTATTGTATGGAATCCATTTGTCTAATAGATAGAATGGCCTTGTTCCTGCTGCCTTGCGAGGGATTTCCTCTGTAAAATGCGTTGGCAAAGCCTGGAGTGGCCCATAGATTCCTTCTGCGGGAAAGGGAATCAAAGAGCATCCCAGGCGAACGCCTGTTTGTTCTTCCAAAGACACTTCCTGTATCTGGTCTGCCATCGCCAACTCTGTAGAACGACCTAATAGCAAAGGATAATAGGGCTTGCGAAAGTACTCTGCAAACTCTTCTCTGGCAATATACAGATATAGCTCTGGTTCGAAGAGAAACTCTCGGTTACAGACATTGGACTTTGCTTTCAGTGGGTCTGATAGTTCATAGATGGTTTCCAGGTCAATGGCTTTGGCTTTGCTTGTAAAGACGAAACCTACCTCTACGTCTTTCGGGGATACAATGTCGCCTTTAGCGGCAGAAAGCAGCCCATAGATTGTCGAAAGCGGAGGGACAGGAAGCGTTGGCTGAAATCCGCTGATGAAAGCTGGATAGCGGAACGAGGCTGTCCATCCTGATATATGAACTCGGATTACTTTCATAACTGGCTCATTCTATATGTGCTTCAATAGTTTTTGTGAATTCTTCTATAGCTTGCTTGGGAGATAAAAGATGGAGCTTTTTGCTATCGGAAGAAATTTCCTTTTGGAGGTTAAGAAGCCCTTCTTCGAGAGAATCCATAAAGCCCGATTGTCTTCCAATATAAATATCCGAGAGGATGTTTTCTTTATAATCGAGGATTACCTGCTTTAAGGCAACCAGATTGATGGCAGGCTGCTCTGGATTTCCATTCGTAATGTTCATGAACAAATGATTGCCGCCCTGTATCACTGCTAAAATGACCAATTTGGGAGTAACATCCGTAAGGTGGATGGCACTTTTGGTTGTGCTGTAAATATAGCTAAGAGAGTTAATCGTTTCTTTGGCTCTTCTGGTTCTTTCTTCTTTGGGGAGAATCCATTTACCGTCTTTTTTTTCTGCCTGAACTTGGGATATGGCTTCTTTGATTTCTTTGCTTTCTGTGTAGGCTGGATTGAGATTCCTGTAGCCTGTCTTGCTATCTTCGCCAAAAACACCTACACTGCCCAAATCCAGAGAAAAGATTCCCTTCATGATTGTGGAATAGAACTGGTGTTCAAAGGGTACGGGATCGCCCTGATGCCTTGCCATCACGCCAAAATCCTGGGTCGGAACATGCTCATAGAGAGAAACCAGAGGAGAGCATTTTAGAGGAGAAAGGCGAGTGAGGGTTCCTCCTGCCTTTGCGTCTTTGGGTTCTTTGGATGGAGTCTCTGTGTCTGGCACTTCTTCTTGGGCTTCCTGGGCTTTCTTTTTTCCTTTTGATTCTTTGGGTTCTTTTTGGGCTTTCATAGCACGCATATATCCAAACACATCATCATCAGGATAGCTGAAGGGATTGGCACTGGTGAAAGCTATTTTGGCCTCACGGGTTATGGGTGAAAGCCTCCAATTGTATTTGCTTTCCAGAGCTGTGCGCCACCAGTATCTCCATGCCTGCCCAGAAATATAAGGATAAAGGCTTCTTCCCTGTCGTATTGTCTTTACTACAACAGCATTTTCCGTGCGTGCGCCAGCGTCTTGTCCCGCGTTGTTTAAAGCAGAATGGGGAGCATCAATCAAAACGAATCCAAGAATATTTTTGTTCATGTCTTTTTCTCCTATAAAAATTAGTTATTAGAATCGTCCGATACAGAATCTTCAGAATCGTCTTCCTCCTGTACATTGCTTTCTTCTAAGAGCCAGGTATGAAGGGTTTCATAAAGGCTGAACAAAAGCAAATCCTGCACTTCTTTCCAGTTCATCGCCCCTTCGGGGAAAAGGTGCTTCATGTATTGATCGAAAGTGAAGACTGGCGTTTCTTGTTTTTGAGCAAGATTATCATGGATAATGCGAAGCAACACAGCACGAAAAGAAGCATAGTTTGTTGCACGCTCCAGTTGTCCTAAGCGTTTTCTTCCATTTGAAGATGCCTGGATTACCTGAGCAATCTTATCAGCAACCTGCTTGATGGCTTGGATACGATCTTCCTTCATTTGCAAAACCTCCTTAAGATAAAAACAAAGCATTTCCCATTTTGCATGTACCGACCTTTGGCGAACATCGAAAAAAAAGCGTACAATGGAATTTCCAGCCAGGAGATCCAGATAAACCTGGTTCTGATGGTTTTTATATTTTTCTTCCTCGCCTTCTTTTATCGAGATGGGAATTTTTTCTCCTTTTTTCTGAAAGAAATAGCCACGATAGACAATCTTGTTCCAGCTTTTTCTATACTCGTCTTTCATGTTTATATTCGCCAAAAAATGAAAGACATTGGCTGGAAGATCATAAAAATCCAGCTCTGGCCCCTGGTTGTAGTTTGTAAAATGATAGACTCTCATAGAGACATTTTCATCAGACCACTTTTCTTGATGCTCTTGGAGCAACCTGCCTGCTCTATAAAAAAGGGCATTAACGGGGTTGGTATATTTTTCATTGAAGCAGCCTGTGTAGTTGCCAGAAGCTATCTGGATGTTTAGCTCTTTAATGCATTCCTTAGCGCAATATTTCATGATTTTGTAGCTATTGCTATGAATCAAAAGAAACTTTCCGCCAGAGGAATATAGAACCAGAGGAAGGCATTGCACTGCAAATGCACATGTACTACAATAGTCTGCGCCTTCAACAGCATAGGAAAAATAATTTCGTAGTGAGCCTGAGCCAGTAAGAGGAATATAGCTTTTTGTCATAGACTGAACCGAAGGGCGGCATCCACAAGCTATACAGTTTCCTTTTGATTCTATAGGTGCTACTTGTTGAATAAATTCGCCAATTTTTTCTTCTAAAGCCTTTTTCTTATCTTTTATTGATGTGTTCGTTGCCTTATGGTTGGGAAAAATTGGGTGAAGATTGTTTTTCCAGGTGTCCGTGAGAAAAACGGGAATCAGGGTTTCTCTGGCTATCTTTTCCACGTCTTCCAGTGCAATATCCTGGGGTTCTTTTTTGTTGCTTAGCTCCAGGATTGCTGAGATACCAGCATCTACAAAGGGATTTCCTGTCCACATATATATTGCCACCATTCACCTCCTTTCATAAATTAGAATTCGTTTCGCCATTTAGAGGGTATGGAACAAAGACGCAGGGATTGCGCTGGCGTTCGGCTTTTAAACAGACACGACTTTTTTGGCGCAACCTTGCGGCTACAATCTATTTCAAGTACCAGGGGCGTTGCCCCTGGCTATTATATTTCGCCCCTTCGGGGCTAAGATTGGAATATAGCTTAAAGTGCATTTATCACTAAAACTATAATTTCCTATACATCAAGATAAACTGTTAAAATTTAACACGTATGCTGATTCCGATAGTGGCACCGATTCAGCTACGATTCCGCAGTTACGTCCTTTTTAGATTTGGTTTTCATAATCGAACGACATCATGATGTCTATCAGTCTTTTCTTTGCTTTTTCTAAAGCGTCTGCGCTTCCTACTGCACCAGGGATAAAGCTGGAGGCAATAGGAGAGATGAAGATTTCGGACTGGGTGGTTTCGTCAATTTTCGGTACGGCTTGCTGCCTTTCTGTATCGTCTCGGAGTTCACCACGAATAGCGTAAGCGATCTGATTGGCATTGTCGCTGATCGCAATGGCAACGACTTCCATAAGGCTAAAAGTGCGTGCCTGGTTGGAGGTAATGCGCCAATCTATCATGGCATTCGCTAAAGCCTGGATGAGTTTTTCTCTGAACTCTTTTGGGCAAACAAGACAATTCCCGAATATGTTCTTGCCTTGTTTCCAGCCTTCTTTTCGGAGCTTTTCTTCTGTTTCTGGGAATAATTCGGGTTCGAGTTTGTTAGTGGAAACGCAGAAAAGGGTTCTCATGTCAATCGCTACATCATATACAAAAAGTCCGCAAGCTCTTGTCTGATCCTGGATAAAAGCACGATTGGGAAGACTGCGTTTGTTGGAAGTCAGCCAATCGTTTAATTCTTCCTGGCTTAGTTTTTCGCCTCTTTTTTTACCGTCCATCCAGAATACATTGACCTGATGGTGTTCAGGATGGGATGTTCTGTCGAAGGTGATATTTTCGGAAGGGGATTCAATTCCTCCCAAAAGAGGATGCAAGGGACGCATGGCAGAAATGGACAGAGGGCTTCTGCGTTTGACCGTGAAGCTGCCGCTTTCAGCCTTCATGTAGCCGCCTAGTAACTGGTCGGCAAAGGTAGGATCGCAGGGAGAATGGGGCTCTTTCTGGTTGGCTTTGTTTTCTTTTTTTTCGATTTCCCAATTGAAGGTAATGGCAGCAAAAGGCATATCCAGTGCCTCGATGATGGATCTTTTGACTTGTTGTCCGCTAGAATAGGCCATCTTGCGGCTGAATTGGGGATCGTAAAAATATTTTTGGCCTTGGTTAACTCCGAAAACAGTATGTTCGGCATGGCGTAAGCCACGTAGATAAATAAAAGGTTTCATGGTTCTCTTCCTATTTTTTAGATTGTTGATATGCGTATTCGAAACGTACTAAAGTAATGAACAAGGGAAAGTTGTCGGAAGGCATCTTGAGTACTTGCTCGACAACGGATTTAAAAAGTTCCGCATGCTGAGGTGTACGAGAGAGTACTTCCGTCATTTTGTCTATAAAAATTTTGATGTGCGAAGCACTACGAAGTTCTTCTGCAATTCTTTTGTGTTCGGTCTTGCCTCGGCTGTCCTGGCTTTCGAATTCGAGCAAGGCCTTAGCCACATCACCAGCGATTTGTAAGAGTTCTGTTTTGTTTAGCATAGCTATAATCCATAATTTATAGAGTTGATAGATGTTGTTAGAGGATTCGTCCTCTAACTTGAAATATTTCCCTTTGGAGTAGGGGATCGAACCGATGGGCATATAATCCCTGAGTTTATCCGGCTCTAAGGCTTTCAGGCCGATAGTCCCTAATTTGCATGCCTCCTTGAAATGGTAAAAAGGTTGTAGCTGTTGTATTTGAGAATCCTTTAAAACAGATTCCTGTCCATTCAGAAAAATTTTGTCGAGAAGTTCATACATGCTTTTTATCTGGGGCAGATGGAGGTTGATGAATCCCAGGGTTGTATTTGTCTGGGAAAGGTTATAAGCATAGCTCGTCATCATACACCCAGGGTATTTTTTTGCCAAAACAAGAATGAGCTGCGCCCATTCTTTTGTGGCGATAGCGTTCTTTCCCTGGACTTCTGTAGTGTTTAAAGAAATCCCGTCGCAGGGATCACCAGAAGTTTCCTTTTGTGGCAAACGATGGCAAATCCAGTTGCCATTCCAGGTTTCTATCTGCTTATCCTTGATATGAGGGGTTTGTTTGAGGTAATTTCGATAGTGAGTCCATCCCTGAAATAGATTCCATAAAATTTCTTCTTGATCTAGTAGCATGACAAACCCACCACTAACGCCTATGCCTAAAGCTTCTCCTATCCAGGATGCGTACATTTCTTCTGAATCTATCCGAAAGTCCATATCTGTGAGCTGTCCAGAAGTCGTACCTTCGATGTCTTTAGCTGCAAAGCCTACGAAAATGCCCATATTCGGAGTATCGTTTTGGATATCTCGTTGTAGTTTGAAAAGTTGTATCTGGGATTTTGTCAGACCCGTTTCCAAATTTTTCTCAGATACTTTTTGGAAAAAAGGAGAATTTCCGACATGCATCAGATGTTTTTCGTCATCAAAAAATAGAGGAAACATGATCTTACAGAAAAATTCTTGTGCAGTGAGGTTCTGATTTTCTTTTTGGTTATAGATTGTAAGGAATTTTTTTCCTATATAACTTGTATACATGTTATTATACCCAAATATAAAGATAATATTTTATTGCGTTTTTCCGATTCTTAGACCTAATTCCTGGCACTCTTCTCTTTTTTGAGGGATGACAAAAGGATATGCCCCTACTTCCAGTTGTGGGTAAAGAGATTGGTATTGGGAAATGGTCTTGTAATTCACAGGTATTTCCAGGGAAGTTCTTTCTTCCCAAGAGGCAGTCAGATACGTTTGTTTATCTTCTTCCAGGATGCAAGTGGCACTTTCGATTTGCAAGGCTTCTATCAAAACAGCCTTTTTATAGTTGGTCAGCTCTTGAATCGTATAGCGACCGTTTTTGTAGATGAGGTGCAAATCTATCTCTTTGGTATCCAGATTAGGATAGACTGTGTCGATTTTTTGGAGCAAGCTTCGTTCTTTCAGTATCTCTCCGCGATCAGGAAGGACTGCGAAGCTGGATGCAAGTATATCAAAGTCATAGGGAAGTGAATTTTTACTGAGTGGCAGAACATGAATGGGCTTGTATGTCCCTAGTGTATTGGCACTTCTCTTTCGATTTACTCTCCCAAATCTCTGGATCAGACTGTCTAAGGGGGCACATTGGGTAATCATCCTGTCAAAGCTAATGTCCAGGCTGACTTCCACTACCTGGGTAGAGATTACAAGACACGGTGCAAAACCAGGTTGAGTATCATCTCCGTTAAACTGCGTTTTAAGCTTTCTCTCCAGGTCTACTCTGTCGCATCTTCGAAAGCGGCTATGGATCAGCATAATAGGAATATTGGGGAAGATGCTCTGGAATGTTTTGTATGCTTCTTGCGCTTCCCCTACTGTATTGTAGATCACCAAAACTTTTTCTGAATTTGCGAATGCTATTTTCAATATTTCGGTTATTTCTTCTGGAGATTGCAATTTATAGATTTGATGTCTATCGAATGTATCCAGGGTTTCTTCAGGCAATTTAACCTGATAAACGGACTTTTCCCCTCCCAAAAGTTCCAGAAGGCGATTGTAGAGTACGGAAGACATGGTAGCCGTTCCGATGTGTACTCTGCAATCGAGTCGCAAAAGGGTTTCTACAATAGCCAGCACCATCGAACGAGAATAGTCCGAGTATGTATGGATTTCATCGAGGATCACATCTGTATTTTGGATATCCAGCATGATGCTTTCATAGCCAGAAGTCCCGAACACGATAGCCGCTATCTGATGAGGTGTCAAAACCTTGATAGAAGAGCCAGCCAAGGGTTGCAAAATTTTTTCATCCACAGATTTTCGTGCGACGATTTTCGAAGTGGAGTGCTGTAGGCGGATATCTCCGTTTGGCACATCCTTGCGGATTCTTTCCCACATAGCATTGATGGATGCCTGGAAGGGAAGAGTATAGAAAATTCGTCCTTTGCAACGACACAGCAGAAAATCTGTTTTTCCCGCTCCAGTTGGAGCTACTACGAGAGTATGCTTTCGTAAATCTTCTGTGGAAATCTCTGAAAGCGGGTATAGGCTATTTTTTCGATTCGGATTGCGATAAAACCCCAAATCTGGAATTTCGAAAAGGGAGGGCAGCTTTTCGGAAGTTTGATTCATGAAAGCAGAAGCAAAATGGTCTGCTGCGCGCAGCAGCCCTCTCCAAGGAGAGTAGCCATTTGTCTTTTTTTTGCAATATTCGATGACATATTCCATGGCTTCCTGGGCTTCTTGCCTTGAAATAGAACGTGTAGAAAAGCCCAATTTCTCCAAGATTTTTATCCCATAGACTGACCAATTCTCCCAATCTTGGAGATGATTTTGGATGACGTTTCGGTCTGTGTTTATCAAATCCAGGATTCCTCTTTCAGCAGGATCGTGCAGAATGGATTTATGATGTCCTACAACCATATCTATAAGAGGATTCCAATTTTCTTTCGGGAAAATCGGTAAAAATGCCAGAGAAGAAATTTCGTGCCTGTGAATATAGTCCCATTCCATATTTTCTGCAAGTGTGGCTGCTTTTATTTCCTGGATTTTTCTTTGGAAATAAGGATGGGCTTTTCCTAAATCATGAAGAACAGCACCCTGACGAGCGATCTCAGGACCGAAGCTATGGGCAAATTTTTGGGAGAATAGCTCAATTGCATAAAGTACTTGCTCTGAATGTTCTAAGAGTGTCAAGCTTCCATAATTAGCACTTTTTGCAAAAATCGTATCGAGATTTTGCATTTTATGGATTCCTTACAGGATTTCCGAAAGACTTCAATATTCCATACATTTCTTCTGCATTGGCAAAGCGGTTATGCCCTACTTTAAAGCCATTTTGACTATCAGAGAATATAAGCTCAAAGCCTTCGATTTTGTCGAAATCTTTTTGCTCTAGTTCGAAGATTTCATCGGGAAAGAGGATATCTTCATTACGGCATAGACATATATGTTGCCAAAAAGCATTCTTTGCATCTTCTTCTCTATAAAAAGCGAGGTATAGATTGGGTTCAAGCAATACTCCTCGATTCAAGATTCCCATGTTATTTTTGTAGACATTTTTTTCTTTTTGTGATCGGAAACCGCCTTTAGACCAGGTACGTTCTTGCTGTACATCAATCCCCCGATAGTTGAGACGATGTCTCTGGATTTTAAGAATCTTACCTTTTTGGGATAGAAGCTCAGGGAACAATTTTTTTTCGATCCCTTCCAGAATAGAAGGAGTCAAAAATTGCTGGCTAAAGGTTTCGCTGTCACGCACAGCAGTCCAGGGTTTGATAAAACCAAACGGGCCTCTGTATTTTACGATAAAGTAAGTTTCCATCTTTTTATTTCAATGCTCCAAAACCGATTCCTGTAGAATGACCGACACCTACACACCATGCGAAAGAGACTTGCTCGCTACTCCCTGAAATGATGATAGGGCAGATGCTTCCTTTGTTTGTGATGCCTTTGTAAATAGATGCTTTGATTTTGGCTTGCGCATAGGTTTTATCAAACTTCACGGAAACATTTTCATCTGGAAGATTTTCCTTTCTGAGTTTTGTTTTGAGAGTCTCTGTCATTAGTTCATCGGCCTCAGGGGAATCGAAATATACAAAATCAGTTTTGTTGTCTGATTTTTTTCGGATCAAAATGGGGGAGGCAACGCTAAATGTCTCCTTTGTTTCGAAATGGGGAGTCTCTTGGATTACTACATCTTCGGCTGCCATCCCATATCCTATTTGTGGGGATTCCAAAATCCCTTGAACCAATTTTTTTCCCATTTCCTCATGGTAAAAGCTGATAAACCAGTATGCTCCTCCAGGGAAATCCAGGCTATCGGATAAACTACGCCCATTTTGTAACCAAGACAATGAATATGATGCGATTTCATTCGATATAGCATGCCGAGACCATTTATGAAATGTAGAGACAAGCACTTCTTGGTAGTCGAAAGGCACAGGCGTTTTATTTTTGGTTGTTTTGATATGAACTCTCATATTTTCGTTTTTCCTTTCTGGTTTTGTTTTAGGTATGGGATATAGCTTTTCTCATTCAATACGATTATTTTTGATACAATCTTACCTATAAATATTTTTTTCTACAAATTTACTTTATTTTATACCATTTCTATCATACCAAAGCCAAGAGAATTTTTTTCTCCAATACCACATTCATAAGCACATTGTATAAGTTCTATACTGCCTTTTAGAAAAAATGGGCATGTAAAGGATTTTATTTTTACTTCTCTGCTTTCATCACCTTCGCAAATCGAGATAAGTTTGGATATTTTAGATGCCCCGCCTTTACGTTGGATATATTGCTCATCCAGAATGAATTCCAGGCTATCATCTTTGGGATAGGATTGGGTCATGGTATGGAATTTATGGATGAGATTTTTTCGTATGGCTTCGCTTAGATTGGGATCATCAGGACGAAAATAGTGTTGCCTTAGTTCTCCTTGGTATTCTTGCATGGTAGAAAGCACTATAGGAGAGAGGCATTTGAATTTGATGATGCTTTCTTGTCGGATCTCTGGACGATATAAACCACAAGGCGGAAGTGCTTCTATGTCTTTGATGACAAATCTCGCCACAGTTTCTCTATTGCCAATATCGAAGGTTTGATTTTGAAAGAGGCCTATAAGAAAATTGTTGAAAAAATCGTTTAGCATGGGAGAGGAAAGAGTGAGCCTACAGAGGGAAAAATTTTTGGCAATGAGCATGTTTCCTCTCTGTTCCTGTTCGTCAATAGACAGGCGGGAGAATACAAAAAATTTCATGGGTTTGCCATCAGAAGAAAGGTATCCTCTATCGTGCAACCATGTAGCGTATTCTTCGCAGGAGCAAGAGAGAATTTTATAGATTGCTGCTGCAATAGGGTATTGATAGTTAATGGGAATCACAGAATTTTTTTCTAATGGCTTTAAGGTTAATTGAAGACGCATTGGTATCCCTTTGAAAAAATAGTTTAAATCATTCAAATCTGCCATTTTTATTCAGCAAAAGTGATACCAAATGGAGAAAAAATTGAATTTTTATTGTAGATTGTAAAAAAAATAAAGGAGTTTTTTACAATATTGTTATTTGATTGGAAATTGGGTGGGGGAAATCTAAAAAAAAAGGGAAAGATTTCCCTTTTTGAAGGGGAATTTTCCCTTTTTTGAAGATTTGAGGTGGATAACTTTATTAGCGAGAGCAGATGAGTCTGCTTTGTCGTCAGGGTTGGTTATTGTGATTTATGGGGCAGCGCAGGTATACTCGACGCTTTCCCATCTAAATTTGAGTTTGCCAGGAGCGGGATATTTGTTGTTGTTAGCTTTGTCTGTGACAAAGTTGCCTATTGCTGTTGCAGCGGCTTTGTAAAATTCTTTTGCCAGCTTAGGGTATTTTTTGGAATTGTCATGGGGGTTGGGGGAAAATTTGTAGGAATTGACATCTTTGGCTACACCTTTACGCCATATTTTGATGCCTCTCTGGCCAGTTCCACTGCTTCCATATTTTACTTCATTATATTCAAAGGTAACGCCTTTGATTTCTACTTTATCTTTGATGGTTTCATTTCCAGCCGAAGCTGTTCCGCACAAGTAAAACAAGCATAATAGTAATGTTAAAGAAAATTTGAAATACATATTTTTATTCCTTTCTAACTTGGATAGAATATCTAAGATTTCTTAGAACTAGGATCACTGTTCGTTGTCTTATTATAAGGCAATATTGGTAAAAATGCAAATGCAGCAGTATTTTTTTTGAAATTTTATATTTAAATATTTATATACTTATAAAATTACTACGATGTGTAGACTTGGATATTCTGCTAAGAAGGTGTCTGTGAGATCGATTCAAGAACAAGGATATGCTCTATGTACCGGTTTTATGAAAGAAAGTTATAAATATATAAAAGAATATTATATATTTTATAAATAAACCTTCAATGGATAGGACAAATAACCACTACTCGGTATTAGCCGAGCTACTTTTTGAATAAGAGGTTGGAGAAAATTATCTCCAATGGCTTTGCGCAAAATATTCAAAGCTCCATTAATATCGGCATTGATAATAACACCCAAAGCAGAAGCAAACAAACCGCGTTTGATTCTCTTCCCTGCATAAACATGGTCTTCATGTTTAGCTATTTTTTCCAAGTCGAGAGCGGAGCATTTGCTAGTATAGCTTTCCTGCTGGATACTTACAAGAATACTATCACCAGTCTGGATTTTAGGGAATGCACTACTTTAATCGTCTTGTCTTTTAACGTGGATTTCGATAGGTATCTCAGGTAATTTTGAAATTTTGAGAAAAAATCTCAGCAGAGTAACTCCCAACCGGTACCGCTAATATTCGCAGAATTTCCAACTGAAGAGGACTTAGCGTGGTACTTTGAAAATAAGAACGGTCATTTTGAGAAATCTCTACAAAAGCCACGTTATCAAAAGCAGCCAAAAGATTGTCGGTCTGTGGACGCCAGGTTTGGATTTTATTAGGCATCAGACCATCAAGGGGGTAGCCACGACGTAAGAGTTCTTGTGCAACTTGTCTCTGAATAAGAGTATAGAGCTGAAGAGTAAAAGTCATTATGGACATCATCGAACAAATATTCTTGGGCTTTGAAAGCAACATAGGAGAGACGGCTAAAGGGCTTTTCAAGACACTAAAAACACGCTCTACTTTGTATTGTTGTTTATAAAGAGATAACAAGGCAGAAGGTGTCCATCGTTGAGAACCGAGATTACTTACCATAAGAAAGAAACCATCAAGCATAGCTTTTTGTTCTATGGTTTGTAGATCACGCCATACTTTAATATCATAGTGGGTTCTGATTTCATCTATATACTGGCTAAGAGGCCCCGGTCTTCCTTTGCCGATCTTTTTGTGTAAAAACTGAGTGTATTCCTTCATCTCAAACTTGAGGAGTCCCTGTGCTTTACAAGTGCATAATATTCGTTGCACGGCTGCCTCAATGGGTCCTGGTGTAGTTAATTTTTTCTTATTAAGCTTTCCCCGTAAATCCTGCAACTGCTTTTCTGCTTTTTGTAAGTGGCGTTCACGAGTTTCTGCCTTCTGAGCAGTCAGTCTTCGACTATGAATAATGAGTTTACGAATACAATGCTTATGGCCTTTATCGTCCTCGATTTCTAAAGGCTCTTCACATACTTTGTAATGATCTTCTTTTTGGTCCATGTTCTTTTCTTTTTGTCGGTTGCTAGGACGATCTGTACGCTTCTCGTAAATAGGTCTAAGAGTTTTCTCTGTTTCTAAGTCCACTGGTTCTAAACGTAACTGATTATCTTTCAATTTATTAAGTAATTTCGTTTGCTCTGCTTCTGTCATAGGCATTGGAGCAAGAAATTGTCCATTCTTACTGCATATTTTCCCCAACGTCTTCTTGCTCGCAATTTTACAGTCTCCTATGAAACAAAAGGGATTTTTTCCTGCTAACTTTCGCAGCCTTTCCCAGTATGAAATGGGCAGGACAGAATCACTAGTATTTCCATTATGTGTCCCAGAAGCTATTGGGACACCTCCGTCTCCACTCACTGCCATACCCATCACGATCTGTTTTAGGTCGGCCCGATGATCTTTATTGAAGCCGAATGTTATCACTACTGCCGGTTTTCCAGCAGAATCGTCGTATGTCCCCCACATTGAAACACTTGTCGTATCATAGTGAATATTTTCAAGGCTTATGTTAAAGGTTATAACGATGTTTGAACTTACCGATCCCTCTATCTTTGCCAAACCCGCTTTATAAAGCTCCTCCAGCGTATCCGCTATTCGATCATCCGTCCAATCGTTTGGTTGATACTTAGGAAAAACATGGCTCAATATCGCTGTTTCTTGTGCCCATTGTTCCATCCGATACAAAGCCCTCCCACCATTAAGAAGATATATCATCAACCCCGCTACCATTTCTCCATGTGTAATCTTTCTCCCATCGTGGACTGGTATCATACGATCAATGATTTCCACTATTCCCATTCGTTTAATATAATGTTCCAGTATCGGAGACGACCCTATCTTCTTTGTAATGACTTTGGGCATACTCATTTCTTCCAATGCCTTTGTTCTTCTATATTCTTTGCCTTTAGACTTTCGTTGCTTGCTACACTGTTTATGGGGTCTTCCTCTTCTCTTTCGGATTATCTTGGCTGTCTTTCTCTTATTTCTTAAATCTCTCTCAAGCTTAGGAACACGCTGTCTTTTGCTACTCTTTGCATGCTCCGATGCTTCTGAATGGGCTTGCCTCTGTGTATTCGTTTTACCACCTTCTGATAATCCCTTAGATACCCGATTTACAGGAACATTGCTTGCTTCGACATGTCCGCAATTCAACACCAAAAACACTACGATCATTACAAATATCTTACTCATATCCTCTCTCTTTTTAAATATAACTTTTATTTTTGCTATCAAGGATACCACAGTAAGAAAAAATAGCAATTTTTAAATCAGCCCTATCGAAATCCACGTTTTAAAGTCTCAGTTTTTTTTATTGCTGGCATATTGATTCTTTCTGCCTATTCTGTGAATGTTCATATACAAATATATCTTTTCATGATATTTTATTATTTTTTTTGATACTTTTTGCTGGCGTTTTGTAGAAATTCTTTTTCCTGTGGAGTGAGGCTTTGTATACCATTTTGCTGTATTTTGTCGAGAATTTTATCTACATCTTCGCGTATATTAGCGTAAGTTTTTTCTTGCTCTTTTTGGTATTCTATTGCTAGATTTCTTTTCCAGCGATAGTAATAAGCAGAAATCTTGGCAGAATAGCGATAGGAAAGGTAGCCAAAGAGTGCTCCCCCTAGATGGGCACTGGCAGCAACTCCTCCTCTTGGAATAAGAACCATATATACATCCAATCCAACAAGGATCCAGACAAGGGTTCTCATCTTCATTGGAAAGATAAAATAAAACAATACTGTGCTGTCTGGCATAACACAGGCACTAAAGACCAAAACACCCATAATGGCTCCTGAGGCACCTAGCATCATGGTTCTGCCTGGATAAAAAAACTGTAAGGCCAGATAAAAAAGACCAGCGAAAATGGCGCACAGTGCATAAAAAATTAGGAATTTTTTGGTTCCATAGTAGCTTTCTACACAATGTCCAAAGAAAAATAGGCTCAGGAGGTTGAAAAAAATATGGAAAATATCACCAACACTGTGTAGAAAAGCATAGGTAAGAAGCTGCCAGAACCAAAATTTTGAAGTCACCATATGTGTATCTAATGCAAAATATTGCATGAAATAAGTATAGGCTCTTGATGAACTATGGTTCTCGACAACATAGCACAATATTTGTACTGCAAAAGTTATGGCATTTGCCATAATCAAAAATTTTACCCCAGGTGTCCAGTACATACTGGATGAGCTTTGGTCGTAATTTCCGTAGTACCTCATAATATCTCTCTGCGATCCCTTCTATAATTTTTTTGCTTCCCAGTCTGTAATGATTTCCTCAAAGCGGTTTTCCAGGTCTTTGCATAAAAATTCTGTTGGTTTTGAGATAAAAACTAGATCAGGGCCAGATTCTTCCTCTCCATTTTTATCCGTAAAAGGAACAGCCTGCAAAAGGCAGGAAAGGCATAGAATGCTTAAAAAAAGTTTTTTCATCATTTTTCTTCCTCCCCATAATGAAAATGTTTTTTTAGTATAAAAGGAAACTGAAATTTTTGCATTTCTAACAAAGTCTCAATCTTTTCTTTTAGCGAAACGCTTTGGTTAAGAGAGACGATTTTATGCTCCAGAGATTTGGATTCTCCCTCTAGGGTCATGAGCTGTGATCCTAAGATATAGGCTTTTGCTTTATGGTTGTTTCTGTATAGATCATCGAACATCTTGCGCCATAAAGAAAGAAGCTTTGCTTCGTCTTCTTGTGCCTTGTGTTCATAAGTTTCCAGATAGAGGCGATGGTACTCCATGCGATAGAGATTATAGCGAGCGAGCAGGAATATCCAGGCATCGGGAAACTCCTTCAACGCTGTATCACAGGTATTGATTGCCAGGGAGATTTTGCCTTCTCTGGTAAAAGTATAGACACTTTCCTCCCAGCTTTTGTATTGGATTTCTTGTTCTCTTTTTTTTATTGACTGAGCAAATGCAGGGAAAAAATTCGTTTCTTTCTGGGCTGGGTGGAAATGGCATATAACTTTTGTCATTGTATCCAACAAAGTGATTAAACTCCAGTACTTTTTTTCCACAATACAGGAAATCCATTCTTGAGAGTCTTTTTCTTCTAATATCCATCCGCAGAGAGTGCCAAGATTTGTATAAAATTCTTTTAGCATGAGTGCTTTATTTTTTTCTTGTTCGTCTTGCCATTTTTTAGAAAAATCAGAAAAAAGCTCGCTATAGTCTTTGCTATTTTTTTGGATTCTTTCTATTCTGGAAAAATTTTCTTTGGAAAAAGAAGTATTATTCAATGCCTTAAGAAATGCGGGCATTTGCCTCAGTGCCAAAAAATACTCTTTGATTGCCTCTGAAGTGATTACAGGCAATGTCGATAGAATTTCTTCTCCGTATTTCAACTGAACAATATACTCTGATTGAAAAGGAGAAACAGCAAGCTTTTGGGAAAAATTTCTTTCTACCAACACTTTTTGTGTCGCAGAATTGGTAAGCTTGTCTAAAATTTCCAGGTAAACTTGAGTCCCTTGCGGGCCATCCCATGAACCTTCTACCAAAATGCTGCTAAGCTCAAAAGCATATACCTGAAAAATCTGCCCAACAGGTATGGAATAAGGGATTTCCTTTTGGGCTATGATATGCTGGGCTGTTTTGATAAGCAGGCTATATGTTGGAGAATAGCTCTGTATAGGGCCAAGCCTCATAGTGTTTTTCTTATTATAGATTTCACTGGCAACCCATGTTTCTTTAGGAGAATCGGGAGACTTAGACAAGAGGAGCATATCTATGCTCTGTTCGCTTTGGTTTAATTGCACAAGTGAGACGACAAGATACCTTCCATCCCATCTTGTGTTTTTGATTACAACAATAGGATAAAGGGGATCATAATTCACTTTTTCCTGGTGCAAAACAGAATTTTTGTATAAAAGATCCAGGGAATACGCCGAAGCATCCTGATCGCAAGGAAATTTGGCATAGAAAATTTGCTCTTTTATGGTGCTTTCTGCCTGTTCCTTTCCTTCTTTTTTCAGCTTTATTTTCAAATCATTTGTAATGTTTTCCTTGTCCTTATCCAGAAGCCTATCTGAGAAAACGACTTCTCCCTGTACCCAAATAGAATCATGGGTTGCAAAAAACGCTTTTACATTTCTGAAGGAAACCATAGGCTCCTGAGAAAAGCAAAGCTTCAGAAGAAAAGCTGCAAAAAGAACAATTGCCGCAGGAAGTAGCATGGACTTGATCATAAAGGAAAAGAGTGTCTTTGGGTTTTCTCTATCCATAATCAGCACAGCAGGCGTTTGTTTTGTTGTTCCTTGCAAACATGCTTTTACAAAAAGGCTGGCTTCCTCTTCATTGAAAAAAGGGAAAACCAGGCTCATTCCTTTTCCTGAACTGCGCAAAAGTTTGTTCACTGTCTGGTTTTCTTTTCCCAAAAGATATAAACTCGCCTTCTCTCCTTCTCTTTCAGGCAAATAGTCCAGCTTTACGATAATCTCTTTCCCTTTTCTAATTGCACTATGTATTTTGGACATGAGATTTTTTCTTCCAAGAAGTTATAAAAATGGGTTTATGGATATTTTTCTATCTTGGCAATGTTAAATTCGGATTCTTGTCTCCCAATAGGTTATATAAATTTAAAGATTTATTGAACCACAGATGGACACGGATGGACACTGATAATTTCTAAAATCAAGCATTATTTTATTTTTTTATCCGTGTTTATCTGTGTTCATCTGTGGTTCTCTTTTCTTTAATTTTGGATTTAACATTGTCAAACTATCAGCCCATGATAATAAACTACAAAGATTCCTTCAAGAAATTTTTACTCCACATAAATCGTAACAGAATTTTTGTTTCCTTGTTCGTCTACACAGAGGAAATGGTGTTCTCCTTTGTTCAGGGTATAGAGAATTTTTGTTCCAGAATCTCCTTCCTGAAAAAATACGCTATCCACGAACCAGTAAAGCTTTTTAGAAGAAGTGCATTTTGCTTCTAAGAATATATGCTGCTGTTCCTGGGGCGTTTTTAGAATATACTTTGCATTGTTTTTAGGGCTATGGATGGTAAGGGTTTCTTGGGCTGGGCGGTTCTTGCACAGGGGATTGTGTTCGGGCAATAGGTTCAGGTTGCCTCTTTGTTTGAGCCATTCATGCACATCGGGTGGCCATTTTTCTACTATTTTGGAGCGAGCATGGGGATTTAGGCAGAAAGGGCATAGGACATAGCCTGTAGAGCTGTCTATTTGTGTTTTGGCATGGACATGGCAGAGCCGTTCTTGAGACTTACCAGGAATATACATATCTTCTATGGTTTCTTTGCAGATCTCTGGTATAGGTAAGCCTCCACTGACAGAGCAGATACGTCTTGTTTTCAGTGTGGAAGGGCGTTCATACCATGTTGCCTTCTGGGATCTCATCAATTCAAAAAAGATCTGGCAGGCAACGTCTGCGGAAGATTTTGTGCCTACGAGGCTGGCGGAGCTTCTGGCATCAAAATTTCCCATCCAGACTCCGATTGTGTATACAGGATTGTAGACAACGGCCCAGGCATCTTTGTTTCTGCTGGAAGTTCCTGTTTTCCACGAAAATAAGGGGGCATTGGAAGGGAAATATATTTCATTGGCCTTTAAAGCACCAGGTTCTTTGAGCATCTCGTTCACAAGATAGGCAGAGTCAGGGGAAATGATCTGAGTGGATTCTCCAGGTTTTTCTTTCTTATAAAAGGCAAGAGGTACGGCACTGCCTAATCTTGCCATTGTGCTATAGGCTTGCATTGCCTCTAATAAAGAAACCTCACATCCTCCTAAGGAAAGAGAAAGGCCATAATGCTGTGCGCTTTTTTGCAAAGACGCGAAGCCTATAGATCGCAGGAAATTCAATAGAGGGAGAGTACCGCATTCTTTTTGTAAAAGAACGGCAGGAATATTGAGTGACTGGCTCAGCGCAGAGCTTGCCGATACTGCGCCTCGAAAGTTTTTATCGTAGTTCCAGGGGCGATAGTCGCTAAAAAGAAGGGGAATATCCATAAGAACAGAGCCTGGTGTTATGTATCCTTTTTCGATGGCAAGGGCATAGACAAAAGGCTTCAGAAGAGAGCCAGGGGATCTTAAGATGCTGGCACCGTTGATCTGCCCCTGGTCTTCTATGGCGAAAAAATCGTGAGAGCCAACCAGGGCACGGACTTCTCCTGTGGCGTTTTCCAATACGACAATCGCTCCATTTTCGATTTCTTTATTGGGATATTGTCTGAGCTTTTCCTGCAATGCCTGCCTTGCTATCCCCTGGATACGCAAATCCAGTGTGGTTCGCACCCGACGGGTCTTGGGAAGTTCTTTTCGGATAGCATAGCAGAAATGCACTGCTTCAAAGGATCGGGAAAAGCTTTTTATGGAAGGAATTTGCATAGCGGTTTCTTTTTGTCGCTCTTTTGGTATATTGCCTTCTTCCATCATGCGGCGTAAGACATAGTCTCGTCTTTTCATTGCTTTTGCCAGCCGACGGTCTGGGCGATAGGCACTGGGAGATTGAGGAAGCCCTGCAAGAAGGGAAGCTTCTGCCAGAGAAAGGTCTCTGGCACTTTTATCGAAGTATTTTCTGGACGCTGCTTCTACGCCTGTGGTATTTCCACCATAGGGTGTGAGATTGATATAGATTTCTAAAATTTTGTTTTTGCTCAGCCTTTGCTCTATCTGCCATGCCTGGAAACTTTCTATGATTTTGGAACTCAAGACTCTGGGACGAGGGATCAGCAGGCGAACTACCTGCATCGTGATGGTAGAAGCACCAGAGAGAATGCGTTTCTTACTGACATTGCCCCAACAGGCTCTTAGAATGGCAAAAAAATCTATTCCGCAATGGGTATAGAAATTTTTGTCTTCGGCACTGACAATGGCTTGGAGAAAAAATGGGCTTACATCCTCTAAGGTGATGGGAAAATTCCATTGGTCTTGATCGTCCAGGAACTGCATTATTTTTTTTCCCTCGAAGTCTTCTATTTCCTGGGAACAGGTGTTATTTTCCAAAAGGGAAGAGGGAAAGGGAAAAAGGAAATTCATGATATGCAAGCCTGCATAGCACAAAACCAAAAAACAGAGTAAAGCAATTCCTGAGCGTTTGATAAACGAGAAAACTTTTCTTTTTTTCATTTTTTTGACCTGTTCCATAGCCTGAGAAATGGTTTATTTCAAGGGGCTGTTCCTGACTATTATATGTTTTTGCTATATCTTCGCAAAACGGATTTGTTTTTCTGTAACCACAACAAAATTATCATGCAAATAATTGGCATAATTTTCTAATAGTCTTTTTATACATCGAATTTTTTGAAAACTGCGTTCATCTTGTAATCTTAATAAAATTAGACCTCTATGCAGATGCTTTTCTCTATATACCTTTTCTCCAAAATCTTTATCGGCTGTAATGAGTATCCAATTTTCTGAATAGGCTTTAAAAATAACCTCATCATCTGTTATTCCACGAGACTGTTCATAAACAGAAAATACCTCATGATTATTTTCTCTCAGCCATGTAGCAAGAGAAGTTCCAGCACATTCATCCACTAAAAATCGCATTATACTTTCTCCATAGCAAGAGGCATAAATGCCATATTTTCTAGTGTTTTAGATGCAAATAATAAACAGGCATATAGATCATGATGTGTAATGCCTTCATATTCTGCTATAATCTCTTCTGGCTTCATTCCATGAGCAAATAGATTTAGAATGTATTCTACGGTTAATCGAGTCCCTTTGATGACAGGTTTTCCAGCCATTATTTTGCTATCAGTTGTAATTCTTTCTAAGAGAGTTTCTTCCATAAAATTCCTTTCGTTTATTTCTTATCTTTGTCTTTTTTTGCTAATGCTTCTCGGAGAAGATCACCAACGTTTGTTACTGCCTTAGCGTGATCGCTGTATTTTTGAACGAGCATTTTGTTATAGCGAGCTTCTGCGGGGGAGATTCTGCCTCCGAATTCTGGCTCTTTTTCTGGTTTTCGGAAACCACAGGTGCGATCCTGGCATAGGAGGTCTTTTCCTTTTTTGCCATTGACAAGGAGCATGAACTTGCCGCAGGTAGGGCACTTGTGTTTTGTGATGTTATCAGCGTGATAGGTGGATTCATCCTCTCTGACGGAATGGATCAAGACCTTTGCATTGGCACGGATATCATCCATAAATTTTTTATCGCTTTCTTTTCCTTTGGCGATATTGCTTAGCCTTTGTTCCCATCGTGCCGTAAGCTCTGCTGACTTGAGTTCAGGAGGCACAAGAGATATAAGCTGTGTACCTTTGGATGTGGGGCAGAGTTCTTTTCCTTTTCGTTCCATATAACTATAAGCAAGGAGCTTTTCTATGATCTCTGCTCTTGTGGCTGGCGTACCCAGACCGCCTTGTTTGATGGATTCGCGCAAGTCTTCATCTTCGATAAATTTACCCGCACTTTCCATATCTGTGAGAAGAGATGCCTCTGTATAGCGGGGAGGCGGCGAAGTTTTTCCCTTTTCAAGCTGACATTTTATTACTTTTTTATGCAGACCTTTCTCTTGTTGCTGCAAAGTTTGCTCTGGTAAACTTTCTTCATCTCCTTTTTCCTGGGATGCGTACATTGTAATATTGCGCCAGCCTAAATCCAGGATGACTTTGCCATTAGAATAAAATGCCTCGCCATTGACTATGGTCTTTATGGTTGTTTTTTCATAGCGGTAGGGAGGGAAGAGTACCGTGAGAAAACGTTTGGCAATCAGGTCATAGAGTTTGCGCTCTTCTGAATCGAAGTCGTCCAGGTTGAGCCTTTGTTCGGTTGGGATAATAGCATGGTGATCGCTTACCTTGCTATCGTCTACAAATCGTTTGCCTGGTTTTATGGGATTTGCCAGAATTTCCTGTGCCCACTTTTGGTATGGCCCTGTTGCCATGCTCTGGAGCCTTTGGGCTAAGGTCGGGACAATGTCGCTCGTGATATATCTGGAATCTGTTCTAGGATAGGTGACGACTTTGTGTCTTTCATAGAGTCCTTGTAAAACAGAAAGCGTTTTTTGGGCAGAGAAAGAATAGCGATGGTTGGCATCTCGCTGCAATTCTGTAAGATCATAAGCCAGAGGAGGCTGTTCGCTTTTATTCTCTCTGCGTATTTCTTCTATGATCCCTTCGCCTCCCTGCACCTTAGCCAGGATTTCCTGTGCTCTTTCTTGCTGGAATATTCTGCCATTATTGTTATTTTTGTCTCGCCAATGCCCATAATATCCGCCAAAATCTGCTTTGAGCGTCCAGAAGTCTGACGGTTTGAATTCCTTGATTTTCTGCTCTCGTGCTACGACCATAGCCAGAGTCGGTGTCTGTACCCTTCCAGCAGTCAGTTGGGCATTGAATTTGCAGGTAAGAGCGCGGGTCGTATTGATTCCAATGAGCCAATCGGCTTCAGAGCGGCAAACGGCTGCATGATAAAGATTTTCGTACATCACGCCAGGCTTTAGATTGGCAAAACCTTCTTTGATGGCTTTGTCTGTCTGGGAGGAAATCCAGAGTCTTTTGATGGGTTTATGCCATTTCCCTAGTTTCAAAATCCAGCGAGCCACGAGTTCGCCTTCTCTGCCTGCATCCGTAGCAATGATGAACTCCCCGATATCGGATCGCTCCATGAGTTTTGTTACTGCATGGAATTGATGAGACGTTTCTCGTATCACTTTGAGCTTCATTTTTTCAGGCAACATAGGCAGGTCTTCCATTTTCCACTCTTTGTATTTTTTGTCATAATCTTCAGGCTCGGCGAGTGTTACCAGATGGCCTAATGCCCAGGTTACAATGTACTGAGAACCTTCGGAATAGCTTTTATTTTTTTGTGAACAGCCCAAAACGCGTGCCAGTTCTTTGGCAACGCTTGGCTTTTCTGCAAGAACAAGAGATTTCATAATAACACCTTAATGTTAAGAAGCAGGAAAGGTAATATAAACAAGAATGAGAAGGAAAAGTAAAATTAGTACTAGAGTCAGTAAAGTTATTTTCTGGCAGGAAAAAGTAGAAGAAGGAGGAGAAAAGGCTTGGATTTTAGTCTCAAACGTTCCATTAATTTCTTCCTGGTTCATGATTTCGATTCGGATTTTGCTGTTGCCAATGCGTATTTCATCACCTGATTTGACCAGGGCTTTTCCTTGTATCATATTTCCATTGACATAGGTACCATTTCGGCTTTTCATGTCTTCTAAAAGAATGCTGCTTCCTTCTCTGGTAAGCTTGCAATGAGGCCTTGATACAAGGAAGTCACGAACCATAAAAACATTTTCCACACGAGAGCTATCTCTTCCAAAAGCGAGAGGAAATTGATCCAAAAGTAAAAAATCTCTTGTTTGCTGGCAGGTTATGATCTCTAAAATAACAATTTTTTCTTCACTTTTGGCGATCTCATGAAAGAGGTGCTTTGCCAGTTCTGTATTGCTTCCTAATATCCTGCCAAGATCAAAAAGCATGGAATGATAGCCTTTCAATCGCAAGAGGTTGTGATATATCTCGGCTGCTATCGCTATGCTTTCTTTGGTCTTTCGCAGGAGAGTATTCTGGATATGGGAATCCAGAAATTTCAAATCTTCCTCTCTTTGCTTGAGCTTTTTTTTTCTGTAATCCATCTGGCAGGGTGGAGGAAGCAATTCATAGATTGCCTTTAGACTCTTCTTTAGCTCGGAAAGGCTTTGTCTTATAGGAGGAGTCTCGCTATTTTTATAAGCATTGTAAAAAAATATAAGCCCATCCAAGACATGTCCTAAAGGAATCATCAATATGCCTTTCTTAGTTTTTACGATTGCTGCAATGCTTTTTGCATGGTTTTTCCGATTTCAGCAGGACTTACGACAACATGAACGCCGTGAGATTTCAGGAATTCCATTTTATAAGAAGCTGTTTCTTCGCCTTGTTGTATGATAGCACCAGCGTGTCCCATTCTTTTTCCTGCGGGGGCTGTCTGGCCTGCGATAAAGGATACAACGGGCTTTGTGAAATGCTCTCGAATATATTTTGCGGCTTGCAGTTCCATGTCGCCGCCGATCTCGCCAATCATGACAACACCCTTTGTTTCGTCATCTTGCTGGAATCGCTTGAGTATATCCACAAAGGTAGAGCCGATGATTTGATCTCCGCCTATGCCTATGCAGGTAGATTGTCCAAAGCCAAGCTCTGTCAACTGCCATACGGTTTCGTAGGTTAATGTTCCACTGCGAGAGATGACTCCGATACTGCCTGGTTTATGAATATAGGCGGGCATGATGCCGATTTTGGCCTGTCCAGGAGTGATGATCCCTGGGCAATTGGGGCCAATCAGGCAACTCTTTTTGCCTTTCATGAAGGCTTTCACTCGAATCATATCGAGAATGGGTATGCCCTCCGTGATACAGATCACCAAAGAAATTCCAGCGTCGACGGCTTCCATGATCGCATCGGCAGCGGAAGGAGCAGGAACAAAAATAATCGAGGTGTTAGCACCAAACTTTTTTACAGCAGATTCCACTGTGTTGAAATAAGGGAAGCTGAGTTGGGAATTGGGGAAAGAGAAGGATTTTCCTTCTTGCCCAGGCTTAACGGCTCCTACAAAATGGGTTCCATACTCCACACATTTGCTGCAATGAAACATGCCAGCTTTTCCAAGCCCCTGGCAAACCAAACGGGTTTCTTTATTGACTAATATACTCATATATAGGCTCCTTATTTACCAGAAGTTGCGGCTACTATTTTTTCTGCTGCTTCTTTCATTGTGGAAGCTGTCAGAATATTCCATTGGGATTTTTCCAGAAGAGATTTTCCCATCTCTACATTAGTTCCTTCGAGACGTACCACAAGAGGAATTTGGATGCCTATCTCTTCTACTGCACCTAGAATGCCTTTGGCAACGAGATCACAATGGACAATTCCACCAAAGATATTGACCAGAATGCCTTTTACTCTGGCATCGGAAAGAATGATTTTAAAGGCTTCCGTTACCTGTTCCTGGCTGGCACCACCGCCTACATCTAAAAAGTTGGCTGGATTTCCGCCTGCGTATTTGATGATATCCATAGTCGCCATCGCAAGGCCAGCACCATTTACCATACAACCTATATTCCCATCAAGGCTGATGTAAGAAAGCTTGCTCTTGTGTGCTCTTTGCTCTGCTTCGGAAAGTTCTGTCGCTTCTTTCATATCATGGTATTCTGGATGTCGGAACATGGCAACAGGATCAAAGGCAATTTTAGCATCTAGTGCCAGGAATTTTCCATCTCTGGTTTTGGCAAAAGGATTGATCTCGACCATCAGGCAATCTGAGGAAATATAAGCCTGTGCTGTATGGACGAGAATCTGGCTTACCGTTTCCACTTCTTCTCCCGAAAATCCTAATTGTAAGGCAACTCGTCTTGCCTGAAAAGCCTGCAAGCCAAAACGAATATCAATCGTTTCTTTCAGTATTTTTTCTGGAGTGTTTTTGGCAACGGATTCAATGTCTACGCCACCTTCTGTGGATGCTATCAGGAGAATACTCTCTGCGCCTCGATCCATAACGATGCCAAGATAGTATTCTTTTTCTATATCAACAGCAGGGCATACAAAAACTTTTTTTACGGGTATTCCCTCTGGTCCTGTTTGGGGGGTAACAAGAGGTTTAGACATCATCTTCAAGGTTACATCATAAGCTTCCTGTGCTGATTTTACAAGCTTTACTCCACCACCTTTTCCTCTTCCACCTGCATATACCTGGGCTTTGACAACAGCAACAGGGACATTCAACTGGGTAAAGACAGCCGATGCTTCCTGGGCATTGTCGGCGGTGATTCCATCATGAACAGGAACGCCAAAGGACGATAAAATTTTTTTAGCTTGATATTCATGAACTTTCATATTTTCTCCAGTTTACAAAAATAATGATTTCCTACACAAAAGCTTGTAACAGTCCTAAAACATCTTTAGCAAGGGGGCGATTTACAGGCTCTATCTCTGTCATAGCTAAAATCAAATCCTTCATTTCTTGCGTGCATGGGCATTGTTCCATGAGGGCGAAAAATTCTTCTGATCTCTGGATAACCCATTTGTTGGAAAATTTTACTTTTGTCAGCATGTATAAGAAAATTAAACCCAGGGAATATATATCAGACTTGGGGCTCAGTTGGGTTATATCTTCAATTTCTTCTGGAGCAAGGTAGTTATGCTTTTGTGTTATGATTTCCATATTTTGTTGCTCCTGTAATACCAGCATATCTTCCCATAGTACACTCCAGATGTCACCTAGCTTGACTTCCAGCGCATCGTTTTCTTGCAATAGAAAAATATTGAAGGGATGAAGGTTTTTATGAATGGTGTAGCGTCGTTTTGCCAGCTCTTCTCGTATTTCTGCATCTTCGATGATTTCCATGCCTACACGAGGGAAATCATGGATGTATTGAAGGCCTTCTGTAAGTTTGTACATGACATACAGAAGAATGTCCCAGTTTAGCTCTTCTTTTAAAAAATCTTCCAATGTCAATCCATAAATGTATTCCATTACAATCAAGGGTCTTGCGATATCCTCTTTGGGAAGGAGCAGGGGCCTGAAATCCCATAGAGCAGCTTCATGAACCTTAATGACATTAGGGTGGTTGAATCTTTCCGCCTGAACGCTTTCGAGAATAAGCCGTTTTTGCAGATTTCTCCAGACAGATTCCTTGATGACCCGTTCATCAGGATCAAAGATTTTTACAGCTACGATCTGTCCATCTCGAATTCTTTGTGCTTCATATACTACACCAGTTATACCAGAGCCAATTTTTTTATTGATTTTATATTCTTCTCTGGGAGCCGTTATATTTTCTATCTTATCCAAAGGATTCCTTGCACTACGAACTTTTTTGATGTATAGATCTCTGAGATTTTTTTTGCTATCGGTCAGGTGAAAAGAGAGTTCTTCTATATCATTTTGTGTCTGGAATTCTATGGTGTGTTTTCCTGTTTGATGGCCAATTTCTATAGATTGACAAATTATATTTTCTGCTTCTTTTGCCTGGCCTATAATCCCATAAAATATAGTTCCATTCAAATTAGCATTATTTAATTTTGTAAAACTAAAGTCTGCCTGATACAGGTTGGAACCTGATAGATTGGCACCAGTAAGGTCTGCCTCTCTCAGATTGGCATCCCTAAGCTTTGTATCTCTTAGATCAGCATAGCTTAAATCTGTATTTGATAGATCGGCATTTCTTAAATCAGCCCCCTTTAGGTTGGCATGGCTAAGATTAGCTCCTTTCATTTTAGCCCCTCGCAGATAAGCCATAGATAGGTCAGACTCACTTAGATTGGCCTCGGTAAAATTGGATTCTCGCAAATAGGTTTCTTTCAGTTTTGCTTTATATAAATTCGCTCTTCTGAAGGACGTTTCGATCATCGTTGCTTTATGAAAGTTTGCCTCTATGCAAATACTCTCATTTAAATAAGATTTATTGAAGCTACAGGATCGCATATCCGCCTGGCTCAAATCGCAGCGATTCAGGTAAGCAAAAGTAAGATCGGATTGTTTTAGAATCGCTCCTCTTAAAGTAGAGCCACTAAATTCTGTTTCAATAAGATCAGCTTTGACAAGATTGATACCATCCAGGTTGCTGTCACTAATATTCCCACCATTTAAATTGATTCCAATTTCTGGCATTTCGGCTCGCCAATCATTCCAAAACTTGCATCCATTGCCTTTGCTTACAGAGCGACGTAGTCTTTGCATTTGTTGAATATTAGCCATGACATTTCCTTTTTTCCTATCCGAATACTTCCTATAACAAATCAAAACCTTGTAACTTTCGCTACAAGGTTTAAAATTATAATCTGTGACAAAGAAAATTGCCAGTTTCTTTTCTAAATTTATGCAGTAAAGAATTCTAACAATTTTTTCTTTAACTTAATTTTTTTTATTTCTTCTAATTTTTCCTGGCAGGAATTTTTATCGTGAGGCAAAGAAGCTTGAAGTTCCATCAATCTTTTATCTAATATATTTTTATCAAAATCAGAAGGCTTTTTTATTGTATAGCTTAGAATTATAACCTGGTTTTCTTTATTTTCCAGCAAACCTTCTTCCAGATAAAAAAAATCAAAATCATTATCGCTTTTAGAAACTTTTACAATGCCTATTCCTAAGGCACATACAAAAGGAATGTGTTGGGGGAAAATAGCTCTTTGTCCATCTTTATCAGGAAAGACGATAGAACTGGCAATTTTTTCATAAAATAGTCCATCAGGACGAATGATTTTTATGTGAATTTTTGGGGAATTTTCCATGTCTTATTTCTTTATGAATGTTCCATTTTTTTTGCTTTTTCTATGACTTCCTGGATGCTTCCAACATACATGAAGGCTGCTTCTGGCAAATGGTCTAGTTCTCCCTCCACCAGTCGGCTAAAGCTTTCGATTGTGTCTTCTATAGGAACATATTTGCCAGATATCCCTGTAAAAGCCTCTGCTACAAAAAAAGGCTGAGAGAGAAACTTTTCTATTCTTCTTGCCCTGTGTACAAGAGTTTTGTCTTCTTCGCTGAGTTCATCCATTCCCAGAATCGCTATAATATCCTGTAGTTCTTTATATCTTTGGATAATTTTTTGAACTTTTCTTGCTGTCTGATAGTGCTTTTCTCCTACATATTGAGGCTCTAAAATTCGGGAAGTAGAGGCAAGGGGATCTATGGCTGGATAGATTCCTTTTTCTGCAATCGCCCTGGAGAGGTTGCTCGTTGCATCCAGATGGATAAATGCCGTTGCTGGTGCAGGATCTGTGTAGTCATCAGCAGGAACATAGATTGCCTGGATAGAAGTAATGGAACCCCTTTGGGTCGATGTGATTCTTTCCTGCAATTCGCCCATTTCCGTTGCCAGAGTAGGCTGATATCCAACAGCAGAAGGCATTCTTCCCAATAAAGCAGAAACCTCTGCACCAGCCTGCGTGAAACGGAAAATATTATCTATAAACAGCAAAACATCCTGGCCTACTTCGTCTCGGAAGTATTCTGCCATAGTAATCGCACTCAGAGCCACTCTCAATCTTGCTCCTGGTGGTTCGTTCATCTGCCCAAAGCAGAGAACAGCCTTTTCAATCACTTTAGATTCCTGCATTTCCAGCCACAAATCATTTCCTTCACGGGTTCTTTCTCCTACTCCAGCAAAAACAGATACACCGCCATGCTGGGTAGCGATATTGTGGATCAATTCCTGGATAATGACGGTCTTTCCAACTCCTGCTCCGCCAAATAAACCAATCTTCCCGCCTCTGACATAAGGAGCTAAAAGATCAATCACTTTGATTCCTGTTTCAAAAATTTCGGTTTTTAAGTCCAGGGATGAAAAGGGCGGTGGTGGCTGATGAATCGCTTTTTTTTGTTTTGTGATACATGGACCTTTTTTGTCGATAGGCTCACCAAAAAGATTGAATACGCGGCCTAATATTTCATCGCCAATAGGTACCTCCAATGCTTTCCCTGTATCAATGACTTCCATGCCTCGAATTACTCCGTCCGTAGGGCCTAAAGCCACAGCTCGTATTTGATGACCGCCTAAATGCTGGTGGACTTCTAATACCAGACGAAGGGAATCTCCATTGTTTTGGTTTTGGATAAGCAAAGCATGGTTGACTTCAGGCAATTTGCCTGTTGTAAATTCTACATCTATTGTAGAACCAAGAACCTGTACTACTTTTCCTTTGTTGTTTATCATTTTTTTCTTCTTTTTGAAATTTATTTAATTTCGACGCCAGATAAAATTTCTAGCATTTCTCTGGTAATCTGCGCCTGGCGTGCGCGATTGTATTGCTTAGTCAATTCCTTTATCATATTTTCTGCATTTTCTGAAGCTTGCTTCATGGCAAGCATTCTCGCAGTTTGTTCGCTGACTATAGCATTCAATAAGGCAGAATAGATTTGGATTTGGATAGAGTGAGGCAAAAGAGATTCCAAAAGTACTTTACGCTCAGGAGAATAAAGAATATAGTCTTCTTCTTCTTCTTCCGCTTTCTGCTCAGCCACAGCAATTGGCAACAAACATTCTTTTACGATTCTCATTTTGTATGTATACAAAATCCATACTTCATCGTAGTCTTTTTTTTGGAAAGCGTCTATAAAATGGTTTGCTAGAAAAACAATGGAATCCATAGAAGGCCTGTCATCGGAAAGATGGTACTCTTCTTTCACAGGAATATCTTTATATTGAAAAGCAAAGAATGCTTTCTTTCCAGCGGTATAGATATCTACTTCTTTTGCCTCAGAAAGAAATTGTTCTCTTGCTTGAATTGTCTGTTCCACGATTGCTGTATTATAATTTCCGCAAAGTCCTCTATTCCCAGCAATTACCAAAAGAGCGATGTGTTTACTATTCTCTCTTTTTGCAAGCAGCTCATGGGAAAAAGAAGACAAAAAGGTATCCTGGAGGACATGGAAAAATTTTTCTTTATATTGCTGGAATTGATTCGCGCATCGCATGGCTTTCTGAAATTTTACTTTTGAAACCAATTCCATAGTTTTCGTAATTTTGAAAATATTTTTTGTATTTTTCCGTCGCTGTTCGATTCTTCTGCTAAAACCCATAAATTCTCTTTTAAATTAAGTCTACCGTAACTCATGATTTTCTTAAAATTTTCTATTCCACTTTAGTTTTTATTTTCTCTTTTATCTTTGCTGGATAGCATATCAAACAGACATTTTGTTTTCAAGGAAAATTTCATCTTCCCTACATTCCGCACTTAAAAATTGAAGTTTTCGGAATTATGGATGAGCGTGGTAACAAAAGCCGTTCCCGTTCCCGTTCCCGAATCAGTGAGGTAACGTTTCAACAACAGTGTTTCCCAATGCTACAAATTTAATGGCAACTTGATATGAGTCTAAACGTTCATGCTCGAAAGTGTTCATTTTTACTTCCTCTCTTGAAATCGGGAACGGGAACGGGAACGGGAACGATAGCCTATTATAGTATAATGGGTTACC
>CALKWO010000124.1 GCA_938003875.1 uncultured bacterium | reverse complement strand
AACGGGAACGATAGCCTATTATAGTATAATGGGTTACCCAAATGCATGTTTTTTTTAAACTATGTAAAGAGTAAGTATTACTTCTATCCGCTTAAAATACTTTTTTTCTTCCTAGAAGCTGCGGAACGTACGAAAATAACAAAAATTTGCAGATTAGTAGTACAGAGAAACACCGAGAAGAAAAGTGTAAAAATTTTAGAGTTTTGTATGGTTCAAGAGCGGAGGTGAAGCATCCTGGAAGGAATAAAAACAGTGTCGCAAGGCACAAAAAGAGAACTTGTCTTTGTCTTTTTGCAAAGCAAATCCAGTGTCTTGTTTGCTCTTTTTTTATTCCTGGAAGGGTGCTTCACTGGAGCGAACCAGGCAATGATTTAATCTATCTTAATCGGGATATAGCCTTTTTGATCTAAACATTGCGTATGTTTCTCATCTACCCAGATGTGATTTGGCAATGCAACGCCAACTTTAGTTAGCATCTGTGGCAGTGAACATCTTCCAAATGCGCAAATGATTCGGTACAACGCTAATCCAGAGATATTGAAAATGATAGCACAATTTTCAAAGCTTAGCCCTCCATGATATGCAATCAATGCCTTTTTCACTGTCTCTGGATTATATGCTCTATACGGCATTAAAAAACTTGGAATCACAGTAAATACTGCTTTGCAATGCTTACATTGTATTCGCCAGATAGTAATGTTTCCACATCTGGCTCGCATATAATGCGAATGCCTTGTTATCGAAGAGCCTATGGTTCATGGGTTATCTCCTTTATAAAAAAAATTCATGATAGCCCATTTTACCATATTTTTTTCTTACCACAAAATCTGAAAGAACGTGTATCCGTGAGTTTAGGAACATAGCTACGAGTGACCAATTATCAGAGACTAAACAGAAAGAGTTGACAAAATCTGCGGATATTTGGAGAAAAATAAACACCGCATGCAATATAACCAATACTTAGCCGCTGGCTATCCTATTGCTAGTGGTGTTATAGATTGATTACCAAGAGCTTACGAAAGATTTGGAAATTAATTCGTTATCTTTCTCTTTATCATTATCGTTATCCTCTTCATCATCAAAAAAAGATAAAGATAACGAAAAAGAATTAAATGCAATTTTCGCTATAAGTCATTGCTATGCTAGCTAATATATGGAATTTAACATTGTCACATTAGAAGAACAAAATCAATTTCTAGTGACAAATGTTCTGACTTCACTTGCGCTCTGGTTGCCTAGATTGTCTTGAACTTCTACTCTCCAGAAGTATCTTGTAGCAGGATTTAAATTCCTTACAATTTGGGATATCTGATTGTTCTCTACATTATCCTTTCCAGAATTTTGGCAGGCTATAGCAAAGATAAACAACACAAGATACAAGATAGTGTAGACTTTCTTCTTGTCTATAGCCAAGAGAAAAGGAAGAATAAAACAGATACCTAAAGCTCCCCATTTTCCCGACCAGAAATAGGCATGGGTTTCTTTTTCTTGCACTTTTCCTAGCATGGGTTCGGTTGAATAAACAAGCCTGTAAGAAATTGGATCATTTTCTGGATCTGTGGTCTTTTTCCAGACAAACTCGACTTCTTGCCAGGGAACATCGGTGGCATCAGTGTCTGGCGAAAGTAGCTCAGGAGCGAGAGGGGGTTGGTTGTCTTGCTCGCTGATAACGACTTTTTTGTTTGGACTCCACGGAGACAAAACACTGTTATCCTGTTTGCATCGTGCTCGTGCTCGTATCTGGTATTCTGCTGAATTCTGGTACGCATGAGTAGATTGAGCGGTTCCCCAAGAGCTATTTGTTCCATCCCCCCAATCCATACTATATTCGACTTCATGTCCCTGGCTGCATTCAGAATTGCCTGTCTGATAGGACAATATATCTCCTGGCTTGCCATGAGAAGGGCCTGCTGGTGTATCAGGAGTGGAAACCTCATGCTCTGAACCAACAATGATTTCCTTTTTGATCTGGTTCCCTCGGTTGTCATAGGTATAGTGGATGATCTTACTTCCATACTTTGCCTGGATCAATCGCCCTGCGTTGTCATAGGTATATTCAATGCTTTGAGCGAAAAGACAGAAGGGTAAAAAGAAAAGGAATAAAAAGTAACGCATATAAAATCTCCAAATGATTTTTGATTTTTTAAAATTTTTTCTCCAATTCCTTCGTTCCGCAGCTTCTAATGGAAAGGATTTTGAATCTTCTCTTAAGCTTGCAAATATTACTTTTTCTATTAAAAGGTGCGGAATATAGGTAATCCTATCTATTCATTAAAATAGCACTGGTAATGTCCAATGTGAAAGCACCTCTAAGAAGATATTGAAAGGCTGCACTTTGGAGAGTATATCCGCTAGATGGATTTTGGGCAATCCACGCAGATACGTTGTCTCTCCATGCTTCATTCATTACGCTAAATCTAAACGATTCAGATGGAAAAAGATTATGGAGATTATCAGGTCTATAAGCCAGCCAGTCACGCTCTTCATCTACCTCTTCTGCGAGTTCTCGTGCAAATCTCGACCCAGCATCTAGTATCGCCATCTCTCGTGCATGTCTTGATTGAATCGCTAGTGTCGATTTTTGAGATGAAGAACGATACCCAATATGAGAAGTCATGTTTCCCTGTGAAGTACGAAGGTCGATGAAGCGACTACTATTGGTGCTGCTGCTGTTGTTCCTACTTCTTGCTCGTCCAAGAAAATCATAGTATTCCACAAAACCGCTATTGCCTATCCAAGGAGTTCTGAGCTGTGACATAGCTCTCTCTACAAGGCTTGCTCTTTCAGGATTTCCCCAGTTGTTGTCTATGAATCTTTCTAACATTCGTCTTTCTTGGAGTATTTGCTCAAGAATGTAATCTCCGCGCTGATGAGGCTGTAATTCTCCAGATCCCAATTCTCCGCCCCCAAAACAAAACTCGTTTATAACTTTTCTGGCAATTGCTGCCACAATTTGTGCCGCAGCAACAAATGTGCCATTAGGATCACTATATAGTATGGGATTATTCAGCGCGTACTGGTATGGATTCAAGTTTCTGGGATCGGACAATACTGGCCAGATGGGTTCTCGGCTCAAGAATCTTCCTGATACAGCATCGTAATAGCGTACCCTCATCTGGTAGAGAGTACCTGTTGTTCCTTCCTGTCTGACACCCCATGCTCCGCAGAAAGTAAATGGCTGTGGATTGCTTCCTGTACGACCGAGAATTTCTCCAAAAGGATTGTAGGCATAAGCATCCGTCACCTGTTTATTGATGTCTGTGAGTGCCAGCGTGGAGCCAGCATGATCAAAATGGAAGAAATAAATCTTATTGCTGTTGGAAGCGTCTATCATATAGAGTAAAATTCCATCAGGACTCCATATATAATATCGGAGGAATTGGTTTGTGGTAATATTTTTTTCTGCCACAACAGGATGACCTTTTATTGCATAATTGTAGTAAAACCTTGTGTCTCCCCTGGTAATAATATCTCCCAGACCATTGTAAGAAAGTGAATCGTTGTTTATTTTGGTAAGCCTGGACGCTCCATCCCAGGTAAAAACAAAGCCAGGAGAAGAAGTCAATCTTCCTTGTGGATCATAAGCGTAGCCAGCACTGGAAACCTGGGATGCGTTGTCAAAAGTAAGAGAATTCACCCCTTCGGTAAGCAATGTTTGAGGGTTGAGGGGGGCAGTCATGTCGAGCGAAGTGATTTGCCCTGCATTATCGAAGGTATATTGCAGGTCTATAATGGTTCCATCTTGTATCCTCGTTGCCCTGCCTGCGTTGTCATAGGTATAGGTTGCATTTACGCCATTGGACCGAGTTATACTGGTGACTCTTAGATCATTGTCATAGAAGAATTCTATCGAAGAGTTGGTCAGGTTATCCATTACCTTTTTCAGCATCCCCGTGCTTGCATCGTACAGGTAGGTGGCGGTAAAAGAACCATTATTATAAAGCACTGTCTTTACTCTTCCCTTCCCATCATAAGTAGCATCAAAGGCATTTCCCTCATTGTTCGTGGAAAGGATTTGGCCTTCAGCATCCCTTGTAAAGGCAATGCCTTCTGTTGTAAGCAATTGATTCAAATTATCATAAGAAAATGAAATATTCAGTCCGCCTGTATGCTGCATCTGTGTTACGTTGCCAGCACTATCCTGCGTTATGGTCATTTTAGAAGCATCTGCATAAGTAGTTTCTGACAACCTGCCTCTGGGGTCATAGCTAAAACCCGTTGTACGAGAAAGAGGGTCTGTACTGGAAGATATTCTACCGAGATTTGTATGCTGGAATGTCCAGTTCTTTCCATCGGGGTCGGTTATCTGGCTGATCCGACCTAAGTCATTTCTTGTGTATTCTGCCTTCCCTATTACAGGAATCTCTACACTTGAAATTAAACCTTTGCCATCATAGGTAATTGTCTTTTTTCTATTTAAAGCATCTGTTATATCCGTAATTCTGTTCATGGAATCGCGGGTGAAGGTGACTGCCTGGCTGAGAGGATTTGTAATTCCTGCAATGTTTCCTAGCTTATCGCTTTGATATGTTGTGGTGTTGTTCAGGGGTGTCTTGCTAGATAGAACAATGCCTTCTTCATCGTATTCTGTATGCCAGGTAAGCGTTCCTAGTGTAGTACTGTTCTTCCAGCCTCTTGGATTATAGCCAAACGATGTGATGACATTCTCACTATCTGTGACAGAAGCAAGCTTTCCCATATTATTATAAGCCAGAATGGTATTTTTATTTAGTCTGTTGGTAACCTGGCTGACTCTGTCCATCAGATCATAACTGTATTTTACCTGGTTGCCTTTTGGATCAGTGCTGGTAATAAGATTGCCATTGGAATCATATTCGTATTGATACACATTCCCATTCTCATTTCTAAGGGAAGTCACCTGGTCGTTCAGGTTATAGATCAACTCATTGTAAGAATTGTCGGAATGGTTGACTTTTTTCAGCCTTTTATAGGCATCATAGCTATAGGTCGTTATTCCTGTTTCATTATCTGTTCTGGTTGACAGGGTGGCATCAACATTGTAAGTGTACGTAATAGTGCCGCCCATTGGGTTTGTTTCGGTTAAAATCTGGCCTTGATTGTTATAGGTATATGTCCTTATTTTTCCAGCTCTATCTGTATAGCTAAGAACATTTCCTCGTGCATCATGGCTGAACTGTTCGTTTGTGCCATCAGGATAATCCATACGAGTAAGATTGTAAAAGGTAAATGTTACATTGTCCCTATTGACAGGATTGGTAAAGGTTTGCTGCTGTAATGTATAGCTATATTGGAGATTTTTCCCCAGTGCATTCGTAGTAGATGCTAACTTTCCTGTAGATGAGTGCCAGGAGAATTGAGTTGTATCGCTCAGGCTATCTGTCAGTTGGGTCATCTGAAAATCTTGATTCATAGTTATAGCAGAAGGGCTTGCATCTGCTTCGACAAACGATTTTGGATAGCGATTGTTCTGATGTATAAACGCTTGTTGTGTCTGGTTGGGAAGAACCACGCTGGTGACTGCATTGTCATAAGCATCAAGACTATAAGCAAAGCTTGTCATATTACCGTATGCATCGGACTGTTTGTCTATAGCTTCTCTGCCATAGGCATTCTGTTTCCATGTTTGGTCAATATGACTATTGCCAAGTGGATTTACAATGCTTTTAAGAAGATTGCAATTAGAATTGACAGGCGTTGGTGTATAGCTAAAGGCTGTAACATGCCCCATAGCGTCTGTGAATGAAGCCAGGACATTCTTAGGGCTTCCATTGCAAGATATTTCTTCAATGCTAAAATTTACAACACGGCCATATCCATCGCTGACACTGGATAAATATCCATAGTCACCATAAGCCAGAATCAAATCTCGCCCCATTCCATCGGAAATGAGGGTAGGATTGTTTTTGTTATTATACTGGAATGCAAGCTGGTTGTTATTTCTATCTATGACGTAGATTGCCTCTCCTCCACGAATTACCTCTTCTGTGGGGAAATTCCATCCATAAGATGTGCTTCTAAAAATAATGACCCGTGCTTTGATGGGATCCATAAAATAATAATAATCGCCTATTTTTTGAAGTTGATATTTTATTGGACCAATCACGAAATAGGTACCAGAAACTTCTATGAATACTACTGTGTCATCGGAGAGAAACACATTGATGACTGGCGTACCTGGCATCTCTGTTTTCCGTACTTCCACTATGCGCAAAATAGTATTTGTGGTAAAGCCATTGTGTGTAGAAGAGGAAGGGAATTGTGTGCTGCCATTATTCCAGGGGCTTTTGTAAGAAAGATCGGGGGCGTACAATAGATTAAAATCGAGTGACATTGGCCCACCTAGATAAAGAAGAGGCCATGTTTCTCGGAATTCGCCTCCAGAAGCCGATACAGGATCTCCTGCTACCAATGTGCGCCCAGAATCAAAACCTTCTGGCCCTGTGATAGCAGGCCCTCCAGCATAGAGGCTTTCTACTGACATTATAAAAAATGCAAAAATATACAAAGCATATAAGAGAATTCGTTTTCTAAAGATCATTATGGCAGATTTCTCTCTGCGGGGAAAAAAAACATAATTCTCATTCCTCAGAAAATAAGGTGGCATATCTATATCCTTTCTAACAACTTGCAATCCCTATCGTTATCTTTATCATTCTCATTATCGAAATAACAGTATTTATTTGTGTTTCTCTTGATAAAGATAACGATAAGGATAAAGACAGAATAGAACCAGGCAAATAGTTTTCCAGGAAACTACGCGCATTTTCTATCTTTGCCATAGTTTCTTTGAAATACAGATCATGTGGATAGAATTTTTGTCCAGTGCTTTTGCATCAAGCCATCGTTATCAAACCTATCCGATAGCAGGAAATTTTTTTCTCTGGATCACTCAATCGAACTCTCTCCCTATTTCGGACTGATGCAGGCTACGCCCTTTTCTCTCTTACATGCTGGATGCGGGTGAGGATATCTTCTGTATCCAGAGCAGTCGGGTCGCTTAGGGTATCTACATGGATAATATGGCAATCTTTGGGGCCATAGGAACTCCATCTGCGAATGAAACGCATATTGTTGGAACCTGCAAATAGAGTAAGACATGGTGTCCCTATCGCTGCTGCAATATGCTGGCATGCAGAATCATATCCAATGTATTCATCGCATTCGTAAATCAAAGCAGCCATTTCTCCTATATTGCTTTCTATGCCTATGATTCCTGCCGAAATTTTTATATCATGGTTAGTTTTGTCTGCAAGCACAATATCTTTTCTAGGATATCCTCTGTTTTCTATGGATTGCAGAAGCGATTCGGTATACGTGACTTCCTCTTTGCCAAATCCTTTGTCCAGGAAAAGCACTGTATCATGCTCTTGCAGTAAAGAGGCAAGAAGCTTTTCCTCAAAAGCCTTGCTCAACTTTTTCCTGGGATTGCCGCCTACTCCAAAGTTTATCGCTATAATCCTTTTTGCTCCACAAGCTCGTACCTTGTGGCATAGGTTATGGATATACCCTTCTTTCAGTGCCATTGGCCAGACGGCAGGATAGGAATTTTCTTGTTTTTTTAGCAAAACATTGAGCCATTCGTTCGTCAATTTTCCCATGGAAACATTCGAAGAGCCAAAATCGCTTGTTCTGCTAGGGAAAAAATAGTAGTCTTTCAGTGGAACTAGGGGCAGGATTCCCAACTGAGAAAGACGAGAATCCGTATCCACTACGATAGTTTCACCTTCTGACAGAGAGGAAACTTCCCTTTGGACAGCTTCCAACACAACATACCAGGTAGAAAGGCGTTCCATCAGACCGCCTCGTCTGGAATAGGCGATGGGACAAATTCTGACTTTGGGGTTATCGCCTAGAATTTCTTCTAATTTGGGATCTCCCAGAACCACTATTTCGGATTCGGGAAAAGACTTTGACAGCCTTTCGATAATGATTGTGCTGATAGCAATATCAGCCCCTATCGTCACTCTGGAAAGAAGGATTATCTTCTTTACATTTTTTCTTTCTGCCAGAACATTTTGCTTATGGCGTACCAGATAGATTCTGTCCAGAATATCCTGGCAACTATTCAAGGAAAAATTTTTCAAAAATTTATCTAATGCCTCACCTGAAGGAATCTTGCGACAATATGTAATGACCTGGGCCATGACTCTATTGTAGGTTTCTGTTTGCAGTTCCTCAAAATCATCGCAAAGGCTTTCCACGATGATAGCGAACAGAGTACGAGCAGCAGGGGCATTTCGTTGCGATTCGGGAAAAAAAGTAGCCATTTCGCAAAGCAAGTCAATATAATCTTCTTCATAATGACCATTTTGAAGATAGTAGTCCATAAAGGAATAAGCGATCTGTCGGGATAAACGAACCAAATCCTCTATAGCACCAGAGGTCTCTTGTTTTATGATTTGCCATTTTTTCCGATAAAAAGAGTTTTCATTCATAAATTTTCTTTCTATAAATCTATAGCATAAAATTTTCACAAGCTTGTAAGACTTTTTCTGGAGTAACCAGTCTCATACATTTATGATCACCAGGGCATATTTTTTTATGACAGGGAGAGCAGTCCATTTCTTCCCTGAGAACGATGGTTCTTTCCAGATTGCTGGCGGTATATCTTGGATCTGTAGGCCCCATAATGACTACAGTAGGGATTCCCAGTGCCACAGCGTAATGTCTTGGGCCTGTATCGTTGGTAACCAGAATCTGACATCTCTGGACAAGAGGTTTAAGAAGCCCAAGATCTACTCTATCATCTCCTGTATTGATGATATGGGCTTTGCTTTGTTTCACAATAGATATAGCCATTTCCTCCTCTCCTGGCCCTGCAAAGAGCAATAGTTTGCATTTTTTTCTTTCTCCTAAAAGCTCTGCAAGCTTTGAAAAATATTCTCTAGGCCAGCATTTAGACGAACCGAATTTAGCACCTGGATTGAGTCCAATCACAAAATCCGCTTTCTGGATACCATATTTCTCTAAGAGAATTTCTCCCTGTTGCCTGACCTTTTCAGAAAAATAGAGGGAAGGCTTTAGTGCTTCAGGCATTTTTAATGATAAAAAAGTGCATATTTTCAAATAGTATTCTGCCATAGGCATAGGAAGAGGCTTTCCATTCTGATAAACAACTTCAGGCCCTCCATCCATAAGAATAGATCGGCCTCTTGTCTTATAACCATAGATTTTTTTGCTTCGCCCTATCCAGACAGAAAGCAATGACCGCCAGGAATTCGGCAGCACAATCGTCATATCGGCTTCTAATGCCCTGATTTTTTTGCTCGTTTCCCAAAAGTCCCCCCATTTTTTATCAGAACAATCCAAAATATCGTCTAGCCAGGGAGTATCTTCCAAAACCTTTTTGGCATATTTCCGAACAATGCCTATAATCCTGCTTTGAGGATAGTTTTCCCTTAGACATTGCGCAACAGGAGTCGCCATAACGACATCCCCAACCCAATTGGGGAAACGAAGGAGAATTGTATGTGCAGATTTCATGAATTTCTTTCTCTATAACGAATTGGAGAATGCATAAAAAAAACAAGCTAAATTCTACATTCCTCATCTTCCAAAAAAATAAATTTTCATTTTTTTAGGTACTAAGGAAAGCATTTTATCAAGTAACAGATGCTTTCTAAAGCGGTAAAAATAAAACTTGAAAATTTTTATCCCTAAAATTTTTATTATCTAAAATTTTTGACACTTTTCAATGATAAAATTTTTGCCTTGACTCCTAAATAGCACGTGCTATAATGCGGTTCATAGGACTAGACTATCTGAAATTTTTTTATGAAGAGAATTGTTTCAATGGAATCAAAAAAAGAATTTACAAAAGGAATATGGGCAGAAAACCCTGTTTTTGTAATGATTTTATCACTCTGTCCTTCTATGGCAACGACAAGTAATCTGTCAAATGCATTTTGTATGGGATTGGCGGTTATTTTTGTTTTGGTTTTTTCTAATATAATAATATCTTTGTGCAGACGAATTATTCCAGGAGAAATCAGGATCCCCTGCTATATTGTTGTTATTGCTAGTTTTGTAACAATAACCGATCTTGTTATGCACGCTTATTTGCCTTTAAAAATATATGAGGCTCTAGGAATTTTCATCCCTCTCATTGTGGTAAACTGCATTATTTTAGGAAGAGCAGAAGCCTTTGCATCGAAAAATGGTGTATGGAAATCCTTTTTAGATGGCTTAGGAATGGGCCTTGGCTTTACTTTGGCACTTTGCATCATTGGATTTACCAGAGAAATAATAGGGAATGGCACAATCTGCAACTATCAGATAGTAGAATTTTTTACCAGCAAAAATAACAATCCTAATGCCTGGATTGAGCCTATTTCTGTATTTAGTCAACCCGCAGGCGGATTTCTTGTCATTGGTTTATATCTTGGATTATTTTCTTATCTTCGCCGTCAGAAAAAATTAAAAGAAATTGCAAAAGCACAGTAATCGCTGAGGTAAAGGAAGTTACATGGATATTTCAACTGCTATTTCTATTGCTATTTTTGTCGCTCTTATCAACAATTTTGTTCTTGCCCGCTTTCTAGGTTTATGCCCTTTTCTTGGTGTCTCGAAAAAAATGGACTCGGCTTTCGGAATGGGGATGGCCGTAATCTTCGTCATGACATTGGCCTCTGCTGTTACCTGGCTAATATACTATTATTTGTTAAGAGAAGGAAATATTTTCGGAGTAAATGATTTAGCTCCTGTTTTGAAAACAGCAAGCTATATTCTTGTCATTGCTGCTCTGGTGCAGCTTGTTGAGATGTTTTTGAAGAAAAACATGCCTGCCTTATATCAGTCATTAGGAATCTATTTACCCTTAATCACCACA
The DNA here is from genome assembly GCA_938003875.1 of uncultured bacterium. Classification (GTDB taxonomy): domain Bacteria; phylum Planctomycetota; class Uabimicrobiia; order Uabimicrobiales; family JABWCH01; genus JABWCH01. The sequence continues at coordinate 31,174 of CALKWO010000124.1, read as the reverse complement.
AACTGCGCTGTGTTAGGTGTAGCACTGCTGAACACAACAGATGCACCTATGGCAACACGAGTTACACAAGACAATATAATCTATGCAATGATACAAGGCTTTGCTGGTGGAGCAGGCTTTACGATTGTACTTCTTTTGATGTCTGGCATTAGAGAACGTCTGGAGACTGCGGATGTTCCAGAATGCTTAAAAGGTATCCCGATTGCTTTTATCTGTACAAGCCTGATGGCTTTTGCTTTTATGGGATTTCTTGGACTGAGCTAAAAGATTGGAATTTATCAGGAGTTTTTTTGGTATGCCAAAGTCTTCACGTTTGTTTGCTATGATTTTATGCGTTTTTTTAGCTTCTGGCTTTACTTTTCTCTATGCTGTAACAGAATGCCAAGAGACAGGAGGTATTTCTTCCTCATTTTCTTTGATATGGATTTCTGTTATTTCCCTGGCTGGCATGGGGATTATTTTTGGATGCGGTCTGGCTATTGCTTCTCAGATTTTTGAAGTCAAGACAGACCCCAAAGTGGCTGCACTCAATGAAGTTCTGCCCCAGATCAATTGCGGGGCATGTGGTTTTCCAGGATGCTCTGGTTTGGCCCAAGCCCTGGCAGATGGCAAAGCATCACCCGATGCCTGCAAGCCAGGAGGCGTTGTGGTAGCCAATAAAATTGGAGAAATTTTAGGAATTAAGGTGGAAACAACTCAGGTTCCTGTAGCGACTATTCTTTGCACCAGAAAACATGGAGTAAAAAAAACTAAGGAATATAATGGCATTCAGGATTGCAGGGCAGCCGTGACATTAGGTACAAATATCTATGAATGCGCTTTTGCCTGTCTTGGACTAGGTACCTGCGCTAAAGCTTGTCCTTTTGATGCCATCATTATGGATGAAAAAGAGAATATGCCTGTTGTGAAAGAATCTGTCTGCACTGGATGCGGGCTGTGTGTTAAAGAATGTCCTGTTCAAATCATTCGTCTTACTCCCAGAGATCATCATGTCCATATTCTATGTGCATCGACAGAAGCACCCAAAATCAAAGCCAAAGTCCATAAGCCAGGCGGATGTATTGCCTGTAAAAAATGCGTGAAAACATGCCCTGTTGAAGCGATATCCATCAAGGATAATGTCGCGGTAATCGATTATAAAAAATGTACAAATTGTGAAAAATGTATAGCTGTATGCCCGACTACGGCTATTTTTAAAATACGTCCTGTGGCACTGAAACAAGAAGAGGCCAAATTGGCATAATTTATATGGAGTTTAGTAATGGGAAAAAAAATCTGGCAAAATGCTTTATATTGTTTGATTATTTTTAGTCAAATACTTTGCGCCCAACAGCTTTTTATACCTCAAAAAGAATATAAATCCACAAGATGGCGACTGAAATTTGAAAATAGCGAACCAAAGACAATCACTGTGTCAGAACCTGACGGAGAAAAAAAAGTTTATTGGTATATTCATTACAAAGTTACCAATAGCACAGAAAGAGATATTCCCTGGATGCTGCATATCCGCATGGTAATAGATAAAGCTAAAGAAGGCGTTCAGGAATCGAAAATCCCTGGTCTGTTCTATGAGGCAAAGCTTCCTGAGGAAAACAAAGAAGAATATCTGAATAACCTTCAAACCTACTATGACACAGACATGCCTGTTGTCAGAAAAGAAATCTTGACACATCTTCGGTTGTATCCTGAAGTTTCTAAAAACGATAAAGCCATTTTAAATGCTCTGAGTACTAGCCAGTCCAAGGATATCATGGATATTATGAAAGAGTGCGATCTTACTTATGCACAGATCGAGCAAAGGCTGAACGATTTGGTGATTCAGAATCTGGTAGTCTCTCAGGAAACTCTGGGAAGATGTGTTTTTATAGGCACCAAAGGAAAGAAGGCTCTCTTTCTAGTGCATGACCAGGAGTCTTCTGCTCAAGTTGGAGAAAGCATCAATGGATGGGAAATCGTCTCTTTCAGTCAGAATCAGGTTATGCTTAAAAAAAATGACGTTTTAAAAACATTGGCATCAGGAAACGCCATAGAGTATCTTTATTTAAAAACAGACAAAATTCTCATGGAAAGAGATTTTCCCATTGTTTCTGGTATGTCTGCCAGAGGGACTTATAAAGGTCTCTTATTAGAAGAAAAATCAGGCAAAATCTATGATTTCAAGAAAGCAATCATTCCTTCAAAATCCGTTGTGCATGGTTTAGCTATTTTTAGCCATGTATCTAAAGAAATGGATTTTATGGGAATTGTTGTAAGTGGCCTGGTTGATCCCATAGTGAAAAGAAACCGTAAGGTTTATCTGGAAAATTCGGTTTTGATCGCTGCCTATAAAAAGCCAGGGGATTCTTTTGGGAATCATGTATCCCCTATTACCCCGCTTTACAGAAGAGATGTCATTTTGAGTACAAAAGAGATAAAAAAGAAATAGATGTTCAGAATTTAAAATTTTCTCCTTACCGCAGGCTGAAGCAGATGCTATTTTCATAGCACTGCTTAGCCTGCATAGTTTATTTACAAGAAGTGCTTTATATCCCTGGGAAGGTTTGGTAGAGGAGGACACAGCTTTTCTGTGTAAAACCTATGATGCAGCCTGAAAATTTAGGGCTAGAGAATATATCTTTTGATTCCGTTTCTAACTATAAGGTTGTTAAAGAGATCGCCCGTGGTGGTATGGGAATTATCTTTTTAGCAGAAAAAAATACAGGCGGAATTTTAGATCATGTGGTACTGAAGTCTTTACGTACCATCAATCCAGAAGAAGAAAAAAAATTTAAAGAAGAAGCAGAAATCGCAACTCATTTAAGACATGAAAATATTGTAAAAACTTATGGTCTTGAGCTTGCCTCCATGTCTAAGCTACCTGAAGATTTCCGCAAACTGATTCATCAAGAAAAGAATTTTTTGGAGAAAGAAACAGCACCACTTTCTTTTTTTGAAAAAATTATAGGAAAAAAGCCCAGAAAAGAATCTGAGGAAAAAAATCTTCTCATGCTTATCATGGATTATGTAAAAGGGACAGACCTTTATACTCTATTGGTAAGGCATATTCAAAAAAGCCTTTTATTCCCTGTTCCTCTTGCTGCCTTTATCATTGCAAGAATTGCCACAGCACTTTCTTATGCCCATACGTATATAGTCCATCGAGATATTTCTCCTGAAAATATTTTAATCAGCGAACAAGGTGTTTGCAAATTGACGGACTTTGGCATTGCTGTGCTTGCGCACCAACAGCCAGATTATTGGGCAGGAAAGCTGCTTTATATGGCACCAGAACAAATCCGTGGAGAAAAGTTAGATGAAAGAGCGGATATTTTCGCTCTTGGGGTTGTGGCTTACCAGGCACTTACTGGCATTTCTCTTTTATATGCAGCACCGAATCTGGAATTTGAAGAGCAAATCAGGATCGTTTCCAACCAGATAGAGACAAGCGTAGTGTTGCCTCATCTTGTGAGAAAGGACATACCTGTTGAGCTATCGCGTATCATTGGAAAAATGCTCTCTCCCATTCCAGAATACCGTTATCAGAGAGCAAGTGCTATTGTAAGCGATTTAGAAAAAGAATATCTATATGCAAAAGGTTTTGGGCCAACCAACAATAGTCTTGCAAGCTATATTGATATCTTCAATAGTAACTTTGAAGAATACAATGAAGAAGAATTACAACAGTTGTCTTTTCTGAAAGACAATAAAGGGGAGCTATGCCTGAAGCGTACTCTGGATGTAGATGGATTTACCAAAATTGGCCAGAGAATGCTGGCAGAACGCAAAGGCTCCTTGATCGTAAACCAGCTTCGTAAAATCCACAAGGAAAAGAAAGAAAGTGCTATAGTTCCTAGTGCTGATACACCTGTGATTAAAGTCAAATATCTTGACAACGTGATTGAAGGGTTTAGTCTTTTAGATTCCAAGGAAGTTACAGTAGGAAGAAGTGCAAAAAATACGATTGTTTTGCCAGAAAGAATCGTGTCTGCACATCATGCCAGTTTCTTTTTAAGAAATGAAAGTCCTATCTTGGAAGACAATGCCAGCAACAACGGAACCATTGTCAATGGAGGCAAAATCAGTAGAACCAACCTCAAAGAAGGGGACAAAATACAGATAGGTTCTACAATGCTTTATTTTCTATGGGAAAAGCAAAGACCCGTCCAGGAAAACCTTATTCCGATTAGCCTGGAAAATCCTGTTTCTCTAAAAGATTTGCCTATGGATTTTACTCTGGAATTTTTGCCATCGGAAGAGATTTTATCTCAAATAAATGACATAACAGAACATTTTTTACAAGACACTCCTTTAGGAGTCATGAAAAAGAACATCCTTGTTCCTGCCGTATACGAAGCAGTACGGATGTTTTCGGGAGAATCTCTTTCCAGCCCTATACAACTAAGGTACTATCGCAGCAAAAAATATATTTCTTTTCGCTGTGTATCGCCTAAAGATAGTGGAGGCTATGAGATGTTCCTGAACTCTATCACAAGGCGTATGGACAATACCATTGATCCAAGAACCAGCCTTGAGCCTCAGGAGCTTGCAGTGTCCCTGATCTTGAAAGTTTTTGAGCGTATTGAAATGATGAGGTTCTCCCGAGAAATTGAAATGAAAAATCTCTTTTAATTCTATATTTTCTATGAAAAATAAATGGCTTAATCTACTTATATTGAAAGGTTTGCCTTCCCTGGCCTCTATTTATTCTAATATAATGGGGCATACAACAACACTACAGATTATCGCTCCTGAAAGCCTTTCTAGCAAGAAGGCACTTTTGTATTGGCCCCAAGGAGTCATCTATGCTGTATGGCACAGCCGTTTTTTTTATTTTAGCTATTATGGCAAAGGAAAAAGAGTAGCTACGATGATCAGTGCCAGTAAAGATGGAGAGCTTATTACCAGAACCATTCATAAAATGAGGCTCTATGCGATTCGTGGGTCTTCATCTCGTGCAGGTAAGCAGGCACTGTATCAGATGGCAGAATTAATTCGGGGGAATGCTGCTAAAGTTTTAATGCTCCCTGATGGCCCAAGAGGACCAAGGTATGAGGCTAAAAGTGGAGTTATCCGTCTCGCTCAAATTACAGGAAGACCTATTTTGCCAATTTCTTTTAGTTCTACATCAGGTATTTTTTTACCAAGCTGGGATCGTTTTTTTTTCCCTCTTCCCTGGGGCAAGGCAGCTTTAGTTGTAGGTGAGCCGATTTATGTTCCTGCTGAGCTAGAGGAACAGGAATTTGAAGAGATGAGGTTGTTATTACAAGAAAAATTATGTAATCTAACGCTTGAAGCTGATAGGATATGCAAGCGTAACCCAGAAAAAGAGACACTTTTCTTCTTAAGAAAAAAGAGGTGAGCATGAACATAAAAAGTATTTTTACTTGCGTCACTTTCTCTTGTCTTGTATTTTGTTTTATTGCATTACAAGCACAAGAACCAGAGCTAAAGCCCTGGATAAGTTTAGAAAAGCATCAGGGAACAATTTTTTCTGTTGCGTTCAGTCCTTCTGACAGGCTTTTTGCCAGCGCAATGGATAAGGATGTTTTGCTTTATTCCCTGGATACAGGCGAAGTCTTACGCACTTTGAGTGGACATACCGATAGAATTCTTTCCATTGCTTTTAGTCCAGAAGGGAAATATCTGGCAAGTGCAGGAAAAGACAATACCGTTGTTTTATGGGAAATACGCACAGGAAAAATGGTCTTTCGTCTCACCAGGCATAGCCAAACTGTTAATCATCTGTCATTTAGCCCTGATGGAAAAATATTGGCGAGTGCCAGCGATGATTCTAATATTATTTTGTGGAATACGGAAGAAGGGAAAGAAATTAAGTCTTTTCAGGCACATTCTGATGGAATTTCCTTGCTTCAGTTCAGCCTGGATGGAAGCTTGCTTTTAACTATAGGAAAAGATTCCACATTAAAGCTATGGAAAAATAAAGAAATTCAACCCTCTGCCATAGAGGCTGTGCAGATTCAGGAAGAGCAGCCTGCTGATTTCTATAAACGAGGCAACGCTGCCAAGCTTAAAGGAGATTTCAACAGAGCCATTTCTGAATATAGACTTGCCATAGAAAAAGATTCTAAATATGCAGATGCCTACTATCAGTTGAGTGCAACCTATAGTCTTAGAGCCAATACGTATCCTCAGGAAAATCGCTATAAAAAAAACCAGGAAGAGGATATCGCAAAAGCAATTGAATATTTAGGCAAAGCCTTTGCCAGTGGATATAAAGACTGGCAATATTTCAAACAAGACTCTTCTTTTTTTCTTGTTAGCCAGGATGAAAGATATAAGCAACTCTTAGAGATCCACATTCCTAAGGGATTCAAAACAGAAGAAGAAGAGCTGAAAAAGGCAAGTGATATAAAAGAATCCTCTAAGCCTATTTCTTTTAAAATATTAGAAGAAGGGGGAATTTTAGAGGCAATGGCAGAAGAAATTATAGTCAACGGAAAGACCATTTCTGCAAAAGATAAATTTTTTCCAGGCTATTCTTACGAAATGGTTGTTAAGTTCAAAGAACACAAAACAGTAAAAAGAAGCGTTTATCTGGAAAGCCAAAAAGGAGATGTTTTTGTTCTCAGGCTTCCTTTGAATAAATTAAAAACATATACCTTTACCACAAAAGATTCTTCTATAGAGCTAGATGGAGTACAATATCCTTATAAACTTTATGCAGATAAAGAAGAAATAGAAAAGCATCTCGTTGATATCCAGGCAAAGGGAGTTTTTCACTATTTCACTATCCGTGTAGACCAGCAGGCAAACCAGTTGAAGGTTGTTGCAGGGTATCTGTATGCTGAAAAGCCTATGCTATGGCTTAAAGAAGGTTTCAGGGTAATTGATAAACTGAGTGTCCCTTTATTGATCAGACATCTGGAACATCTTTCAAAAAATCCAGAGGGGTACCGTTCTTCTATGCTGGCGATGGAAAGATTAATGAAAAGCTATTTTTGGAGCCAAAAAATTAAATATTCTCCCATTGCAGATATATCTCAGCTTGTCAATGCGATTGAAAGCTGGAATCTTCCTGATGAACAAGACCGTATGCGCATTCGCCTTCTGGTAGAAGCCTTGGAAGGCCTGATCGGTCACCAAAGAACCCAGGAATAGCGTGCCTCCATCATAACCTGGGGTTAAAACCCAGGTTTTCTTCGCATCTGAGCTTAAAAAATTGCTCCCCAAAACTACATCCCTTGCCAGCCTATCCAGGAGAATTTATGATAGAAAGTATTACCAAAAAACCGTCCATTATGATTTTTTTGACTTTTCTTGGTGCTATTTTTCTAGGCACATTTTTATTGAGCCTGCCGTTTTCCACATACCAGGGAATCAGTATAATAGATGCTTTATTTACTGCAACTTCAGCAGTTTGCGTTACGGGGCTTTCTGTACAGGATACAGGAACCTATTTCACTTTTTTCGGACAGTGTGTAATTTTATTTTTAATACAGATAGGTGGTTTGGGTATCTTAACGTTTGCAGCCTTCTTTATAGGAATACTAAAAGGGAGTCTGGGATTTAAAGAAAGGTATTGGCTAGAAGAAAGCCTTACTCAAGAATATATATCTGATTTCCGCAAATTTTTACATCAAATGCTTTTATTTGTATTTTTAACAGAATTATCTGGTGCTTTTTTACTTTTTTGGGTCTTTAACTCCGATTTTTCTGTTGCCAAATCTTGTTTCTTAGGAATATTTCATTCCATTTCAGCTTTTTGTAATGCTGGATTTTCTCTATTTCCCAACAGCCTGGAATCCTATAAAGGCTCCATTCCTTTGAATTTGATTATTATGTTTTTGATTGTATCAGGTGGGCTGGGGTTTGTTGTTGTGAATGATATCAAAGCTCTGTTGGCAAGAACCAAAAGAGACATATCTTTCCATAGTAAAATCGTTTTGAGTACAACTTTATTTTTGCTTATAGCAGGATTTTTAGGGTTTTTCTTTTTGGAATATTCCTGCTCCTTAAAAGATATGGCTTTTCAGGACAAGCTACTTGTGTCTTGCTTTCAAAGTGTCACTTCGAGAACAGCAGGATTCAACACGATTTCTTTTGTGGCTTTATCAGAAGCCTGCTTGCTCTTGATCATGTTTTTGATGTTCATCGGAGGCTCTCCTGGCTCTATGGCAGGAGGCATAAAAACAACTTCTTTCGCATTAACCATTACTTTGCTTTTTAGCCGTCTTACAGGCAGAGAGAAACCAGAAATTTTTCATAAAAGTGTATCCCAGAGTGCCGTAGATCGAATCGTAATCCTGATTTTAGGATCACTTTTTATAGTTGCCTCTTGTACTTTTTTATTGCTTATTACGGAAAAAGACACAGCCTATTTTAAAGACAGCCCTTGCGCTTTTTTAGCTATTTTGTTTGAATCTGTGAGTGCCTTTGGTACAGTGGGTCTTTCTATTGGAATCACGCCTTTTCTGACAGCCATAGGAAAATTCATCATTTCTTTTCTGATGTTTATTGGCAGGATAGGCCCTCTTACTCTGGCTGTTTGGATGATAGAAAGCAAGCAACAATTGAATTATGAATACCCTGAAGAAGAAATTATGATAGGATAGAGGAGAAAAAAATGGCACAATTTGTTATTATTGGACTGTCTACATTTGGAACTGTTTTAGCAAGAAATCTCTGCTCTTTAGGAGAGAATGTTCTTGTAATCGATTTGAATAAGGAAAAAATACAAACAATAAAAGATGCTGTTACCCAGGCTATTACAGCAGATGCATGTGACAAGAAAATTTTAGAAAAACTCATTAAAGAAACAGATGCCAGCGTTATTGTTTGCCTGGGAGATTCGTTAGAGCAAAGCGTGATGGTGACCTACTATTTGCAGCAATTAGGAATTCGTAAAATTATAGCAAAGGCCAACAGCGAAGACCAGGGAAGAATTCTTCGCTTCCTGGGAGCATCTGAAATCATATATCCTGAAAGAGATATGGCTGTGACCATGGCACACAAGCTCAGCAATCCAGCACTCTTAGAAAATTTTCCCATAACAAAAGACTATTCTATATTCGAATTTTTGGTACCCTCTAAATTTATAGGCAGTTCACTACTCTCTCTGAGACTAAGGAATGAATACGGCATGAACGTTTTGCTCATCAAACAAAACAATCCCCCTGAAGAAACCACAGCTATTGTCCCTGGCCCAGACTATATTCTGAAAAAATTAGACACGATAGTCGCTTTAGGAACCAGAAAAGATTTTAAACGATTGCCTTTGGACTAAACTACAGATGGTTATAATTTATTTCTTGAAAAGAGATTTTGTACATAGTAAAATCATTTGATTCTCTAAATCAAAACTCTCAACCATTTTTTGCAGAGGATTCGATAATGAAAAAATTTCTTTTTTTGCTATTTCTTATTATATCTTTTATAGAGGCAGATAGCATCATAACAAACAGAAAAAAGCTAACAGATGTAACTGTTACAAGAGAAGAATTCGATAAGGTATGGTATTACTTTAATGCAGTTGCATCTCGTACTCCTCAGAGTATAGATAGAAAAAGAGAGAAAATTCTCCAGATAGAGAGATCGCAGTATCCTCCAGAATATGAGGTTGCAGAGAATCATTTTGAGGCAAAAATTTACAACAGAGCTATAGAATCTTATGAAAGAGCATCAAGGCAGCAGGATTGGACGCTCCAGCACTGCCTTTATAAAATAGGTTTGTGCTATCAAAAAATGAAAAATTATCCTAAAGCAACACAATCTTATAAAAAATTGCTTGATTCTTTTCCTGAAACATATTATAAAGCAGATGTTCATTTCAATATGGGACTTTGCTATTTGGAAGGTAGACGAGCAGCAAACGCTCTGCCTTTTTTTCAAAAAGCTGCCAGTTTATATGAAGGGATCAGCGAATCAGAAAAGGCTTTAGAAAGCCTATACTATACAGGGAATGCTGCTGAAGAAAATAAAGAGTACACAAAAGCTATTCAGGTATATGAAGAACTAGTCAAAAAAATTACTGATGTTTCCTTGAAAAATTCCGTACAACTAAGCATGGGGCATTGCTATTTTAAAATAAAGAAAATATCCAGAAGCATGGAAATATTTCTTGATCTTTTAAAAACAATCTCTGTAGAAAACAAAGAGAGCATGGCGAGTCTCTATTTAGGTTTAGGAAATTGCTACTTTCAAGAGCAAAAAACAAAAGAGGCGTTGCTTTGCTATCTAAGATTGATTATGGTTTATGATACCCAAGACAATATGACTCGTGAAGCCTATGAGAAAGCAGCATATTGCTTTGATCTTCTTAAAAACCAAAATCCAGAGTATGCAGATAGAGCAATGCAACTCAAGCAAATGAAAGAACAAAAATTCAAATAACTGTGTTCAAAAGAAGCTAGAATGGAGAAATTATGCGAATTGAGAGGATTTCTGTTGGGCCATTTCAGCAGAATGCCCGAATTTTGGTGTGCGAGAAAACCAGAGAAGCCATCTTGATAGACCCAGGAGATGAAGCTGGTCGGATTGGGAAAAAAATTGAGGATATGGGATTAAAAGTGCTTTATATACTAGGGACTCATGCTCATATTGATCATATTGGGGCAGTTTCTATTTTGCAAAAAGAATTTTCTTTGCCCTTTTACATTCATAAAGGGGATGCAGAATTAGTAAAATCATTGCCCATGCAGGCGGCCAAGTATGAAATAGAAGGTGTGGAAATACCTTTGATTGATCGCTATATAGAAGATGGAGATATTTTTTCTTTTGGAGAATGCCAGGGCAAAGCGATCCATACTCCAGGGCATTCTCCTGGTGGAGTCTCATTTCTTTTCGGAGAAGATGTTTTTGTAGGAGATGTTTTATTTTCCAATTCTATTGGAAGAACAGACTTGCCAGGAGGCTCTTTTGCTATTTTAGAAAAAAGTATCAGAGAAAAACTTTATACTTTGCCTGGCAGCACAAGAGTGCATCCAGGACATGGCTATTCCACTACAATAGAATACGAAAAAGCACACAATCCTTTTGTACGAGGATAGGAAATGACAGAAAAAAGAAAGAATAGTAAAGTAAAAAAAGTTGAGAATCCAAAAAAAGATAAACATGCAGATACTCAAATTATAAAAAAAGAAGATGTTATTCCTCCTCAATTAGCGATTATTCCTTTAGATGGGAAACCTGTTGTTCCAGGTATGCTACTCCCTGTTTTTATTCGAGGCGATAAGAACACACGCGCTTTGATGGAGCATATCGAAAAAGCCGAAAATTCTTTTGTGGGATTTGTTTATAGTAAAAAAGAAATAGAACAAAGTGATCAAGAAGAATCTACAAGCAAAGAGGCAGCTAAAAAGATTTCCGTCCCTCCTGCTTCGTCTGGTATTGTGGATGTAGGAATCGCTGCCCAAATCGTTAAATTAATGCAGATTCCTACTGGCGACTATCAGATATTGATTCGCGGTTTAAAAAGGTTTAAAATAGAAAAAATTTTACAAGAAAATCCTTTTTACCTTGCCATGGTAACATACCCTGTTATCAATACGCAGGGTGATGAAAAAGAAATTCGCGCTTATGCACTCAGCATTGCCTCTCACTTAAAAGAGATAAGCCAGCTTGTTCCTATTTTCCCTGAAGAGTTAAAATTTATACTCAGCAATCTTTCTCCTACAGAGCCAGACCGTCTATGCGATTTTGCTCTTTTGATAACCAACGCTACTGCGAAAGAAATCCAGGAGACACTGGATAGTTTTACCCTGATGGGAAGATTGCAAAGTACGCTCTTACTTCTCAAGAAAGAATTGGATTTCCTGAAAATAAGAGATAAAATCAACAAGCAGATCGAAGAAAAGATAAACCAGCGACAAAGGGAATTCTTCTTGAGAGAGCAGCTCAAAGCCATCAAGAAAGAATTAGGGTATGAGCAGGATGAAAAAACAACGGAAATGGCACGTTTCCAAAAGGAAATGGAGGGCAAGGTATTTCCTGAAGAGGTAAAGACCAAGCTGGATGAAGAATTGAAAAAGCTTTCCTTGCTGGAAATCCATTCCCCTGAGTTTGGAATTACAAGAAACTATTTGGACTGGATCGTCACTTTACCCTGGGGAAAGCAAACAGAAGATAATCTGGATTTAGCTCTAGCTCGCAAAATATTGGATGAAGACCACTATGGACTAGAGGATGTAAAAGATCGCCTCGTGGAATTTTTAGCTGTAGGCAAATTGCTAAAAAGAGTAGAAGGCTCCATACTTTGCTTTGTTGGGCCTCCTGGGGTTGGCAAAACATCTTTAGGAAAAAGCATTGCAAGGGCTTTAGGCCGTAAATTTTTCCGATTTTCCGTTGGTGGAATGCACGATGAGGGCGAAATCAAAGGACACCGCAGAACCTACATTGGTGCTATGCCAGGAAAGCTGATCCAGGCACTTAAAGTCGTTGGAACAGACAACCCTGTCATTATGTTGGATGAAATCGATAAGATAGGCAAGGACTATCGTGGAGATCCAGCTTCTGCCTTGCTAGAAGTGCTAGACCCAGAGCAAAATTTTGCCTTCCGTGACCACTATCTGGATATTCCTTATAATCTTTCCAGAGTGTTGTTCATCGCTACGGCCAATATTTTAGATACCATCCCTCTGGCATTGAAAGATCGAATGGAAACCATACATCTTGCGGGTTATATCAAACAGGAAAAGGTCGAGATACTGACCAGGCATATTATTCCTAAACAGCTTAAACGACATGGACTGACCCCGGAGATGTTAAGTTTTAGCAAGACCGTTTTGGAAAAAATCATAGAACTTTATGCCAGAGAAGCAGGCATAAGAGGTGCTGAAAAACAAATCAATAAAATTATGCGCAAGTCAGCAGTGAAAATCATTCAAAAAAAGAAAGATCAAATACACATTGGCACAAGCAATATCGATAAGTTTTTAGGGCCTCCTATTTTTCGAGAATCTCTATTGGGAAAAAAAATCCAGCCAGGGATTGTCACAGGCCTTGCATGGACTTCTCTTGGAGGCAGTGTTCTTTTCATTGAATCGGTTGGCAAAATAGATAAGCAGGCTGGCTTTAAACAAACAGGCCAGTTGGGGGAAGTGATGGTAGAGTCTTCTTATATTGCTTACAGCTATATCACTGCCAATAGTAAAAAATTCAAGATTCCCGATGATTTTTTCAGCAAACGCCATATCCATCTTCATGTTCCAGAAGGAGCAACTCCGAAAGATGGCCCATCGGCTGGGATTACGATGGCAACAAGTCTTATTTCTCTTGCTAAAAATAAAAAAATCGAAGAAGGAATTGCCATGACAGGAGAGCTTACCTTAACAGGTAGGGTGCTTCCTGTAGGTGGTATTCGAGAAAAACTGGTTGCGGCCAAAAGAGCCAAAGTGAAAACAGTGCTTTTACCAGAAGAAAACCGAAGAGACATAGAAGAAATCCCTAAATATGTAGTCGAAGGCTTGAATATCCACTTTGTAGAATCCTATCAAGATGTCTATGATATTTGTTTCGGGACTAAGAAGTAGAAGTTTTTCCAAAAAATAAAACCTTAAACTAAGGAGGGATTCATGAAAAAAACGATCCTATTGTGCCTGGTTGCTTTTTCCTTTTTACTAGGTTGTGCAAACTATCTTCTCTATCGCTCTGACTTTGAAGAACAAAAAATTTCCTATTATACAAAAAGCCTTAAATACGAAGGCCAGATCCAGCAAAGTAGCATTCATACCATTCAAAAAAAATTGAAAAATCTCTTGGAACTATGCTATGTGTTGGATCGTCGTCTTTTGACCAAAAGCAATAAATATGCAGTTTTGGAAATCAATCTGAAGCTCAACCGCCTGGAAAAGTCCATAAAGATTCTGGAAGACATGAGAGCTAAATTCGAAAAAGGCTTCCATCTGGTTTTCTCCAGAGAAGATTTTGTCGTAGGCCCCCTCCAGATGCAGTGTGCTCTTGAAGTTCAATATATATCCAATTTTTTGGACATACTAAACGAGCTGAGAGCTAGAATTGCCTATCTGGAAGAATTCCGTAAAGAATGCGTCCTGACGAGCGATCTTCAGGAAGAGAAGCTGGAAGGCGTTGATATGGATATTTTCCGTCTTCATAAAGAACTTGCAGAAATCATCTATACGCAAATTCCAGAGTATTTGAAAAATGTAGGGATTGTGATTACAAGATCAGATTCTTTTGCTTTTGAATACGCTAAACCAGAAGAAATCAAAAAAGATGCTGATAAAGAAGCAGAAAAAGCTCTTAGAACTTCCAGCGATGAAAAACTTCTGCAGGATGTCAGCCGTTATTACTATGATTTTGAATCGGAAAAGATAGAATTCAATCTGGCTTATGACGAATTGAAAGCCAGCATCGAAAGGTTCCAGAAAACCATCAAGGAATTCAAGGAATATGCTACCAAGAAGGGCACAAGCCACGATGACGTACAACTGGCAGAACAATCCCGACAGATCACCTTGATTATGGAAGAAATGGCATCGAGAATCAAAAATCTTTACGGCGAATCCATGAGCGATGTCAATAAGCTTCTTGGTCTGAATGTCAAAGTCGTAGATGACCGCCTTTGGCCAACCTTAAAAGCAGAGACTAAAGAAGAAGAAAAAAAGACCAATTTCGAATATTACAAAAATAACGTATTAGAGCTTAGCGATCTGATGGAAGGCAAGCTTTCTATGGATAAAGAAAATAGCGATGCCCAGGAACTCAGACAACATCTTGTAAAGCTTGGCAAAAGTTTCCAGGAAAAGAAAGGTATATGGGGGCCTGGCTACGAAAGGCTCAGTACAGAATGGCAAGAAAAGATTTCCATCAACAGGTTGGACGATACATTATTTAGTAAGCTAAAAGAATTAGAAACTCAGGCTACCCAGGCAATTCGCCCTCTCTGGAGAACCTGCATTGCTGTTTTAACAAAAGAAGGCAAAGAACCAACTCATAAGGTTGGAGCAAAGGGCTTTTTGGTTCCTGAGAAAAAATAAAAGCTTTCCTTGCTTGCAACAGATTGTGGCCGCAGTGTTGCGCCGAAAAAGACCATATATGAGAAAAAGACTGCGCCAGCGCAATCCCTGCGTCTTTTTTTTAATGGGCGTAACCGTTGTTGCGCTGTGTTAAGAATGTCTTTAATGCTAAGGCTTATAACACGAAGAACACGAAGGAAAGAACACGAAGAACACGAAAAAAAATACAAAAAATATTATTTCCCTTTTTTCCTTCGTGTTCTTCGCGTCCTTCGTGGTGAAAAATATTGGTTACACTGAAGTCTTTGCTTGAGCGCAATACCAGTTAAGCCATTTTTGAATAGAGTAGAATTATTTAAGCCTGTGGTATTCCAGCTCGAAGTGACGCATTTTAGTACCCTGACCATAAGGAAGGGAAAGGGTAGAAGGGAATTTGCGTTCTTGTAGCCAGTTGTGTATAGAAACAACAGTCTGGGGGGAATAGCAGGCTTTTTTTGTTGTGGAAGAAGAAAGCTTCTGGAGTTGAAGATGCTGGAGAAGAGCCTTGACAAAAGAAGTATGCAGAGTGCCTTTGGAAGTATAAAGCCCTAGCTTGTGGGCAATGGCCTGGACATCGTATTGAGCCTTTTCGGATTCGGAAAAAGCCTTTTCTGGCAGGGAAATGTCATACTGCTGGCAAAGGGAAGTGAAATAGTTCCTGCGTTCCTGGGGAGAAAGATCGTACAGTTGTGTCATATCCTCCACCAGCATTTTGATCATCTTCCAGCCACCAAAGATATCATGCTGCTTTTTGCATTCCGACAAAACATCGTCCACCTGATCCAATCGCTGGCAGGTGTCCTGGACGAAAAATTTTATCTGGGATTGGAGCTTGCCAATGGATTTATCCATTTTATCCACAACTTTATCCACAATAGCAGAAATAATCGCATTTTTTTGCTCTAAAAACGCCCCTTCGTGTGGCATTGTTGATAACTCAGTATCTCCTTGTGCAGAATGGAGATAGAATCCTTTTTGACGAATAGAAGGCAAAACTTCACAGGTTATCCACCGACGAAAAGTTTCTGCCTGGGGTTTGCGCGAAAGAAACATAGCAGTGTATAAGCCTGATTCTGTAAGGATAAGCAAAGCTTTTGCATGTTTAAATTCTTCTTTTAGAACTAAAGCAGTAGTACTGCTTTAGTTCAGCAATTCTTTAAATTCTAATAGGTTAGAATCACGTAAAATAACATAGTAAGCGATATGGAAACTTTCAATGAAAAAGGGAAAGGAATATGAGAAAAAAATTTGTATTGTTGGTATTTTGTTTGTGCATAGGAATGGTATATGCTCAGCAGAATGCGAAAAAAATAGCCTTGTTGATAGGCAATAGCGATTATGAGAAGTGGGGGGGGTTGAACAAAGTAAAAGATGATGTAACTATAATGAAAGAAGCATTGGAAAAAATCGGATTTTGCATTTTTGAAAACAAAGTCCATGAAAATCTTTCCACAAAGGAAATGAAGGACTTGTTAGTGCGATTCGAAAAAGCGATAAGAGAATCTAGAATTGTGTGTTTTTATTATTCTGGTCATGGTATGGAGCCTGAAAGGGCGTATTTAATGGTTAGGGGAGGGGAAGGTTTGGAATAAAGATTCAAACCTTCCATTGACCCAAGCAAGTCGTAAATGAAGGAGATTATCAAAACCCTGCTCACTCCATCGCATGCCAACCCCTTTAAAACGTTGTTGAATTAACCATTTACAAGCACTTTCAACAATACCACTGCCGATAGGTAATCCCAATATATCTTTAAAAAAAGAATAATGAAGATCCTACGTTCCGCAGCTTCTAAGGAAAAAATTTTGATTTTTTTAGGTTGTTTTTTAAGAAAACGCATTTGAACCACAGATGGACACAGATAAACACGGATATATTTTAAAAATTTATCCACAGATTACTCAGATTACACAGATTTAAAGGCATTGCTTTAGTATCATGCTATGCTTTTTTGCAATCTGCGTAATCTGTATAATCTGCGGATTGTTTTTATTTGGGAAGTACATTTCTCCCTAACATAAATTCTTATTTGTGTTTATCTGTGTTTATCTGTGGTTCTCTTTAAAAATCAAAAAAGTTCACTTACAAGCTGCGGAATATAGGATCCTTTTTTTGGATTTATATTTCAAAAAGGATACACTATTTTTTAATTTTGTACACTCTTTTTTCCCCTCTCCCCTAAACTTTTAATGCGCCCCTTGTCTTTGTCCTTTTGCAAAGCAAATCCAGTGTCTTGTCTGCTCTTTTTTTATTCCTGGAAGGGTGCTTCACTGGAGCGAACCAGGCAATGATTTAATCTATCTAAAGGATAGAGATGATTTCACCACGAAGAATACGAAGAGAAGAGTATAAAGAATAGTCCACGAAAAACATGAAAAGCGCGAAAAGGAATGTTCGTGTATTTCGTGTTTTTCGTGGAAAAAAAACTTGATCCGTGTTCTTTTCTCTCTGTGGTAAATTATTTTCTAGCTAACTCTATGATCAAAGAAGAGTCAAAGTTTTCAACAAATTTTTTTCTTTTTCTTCAATTATTTTGGGCATCTTAGAATACCAGAGTAACTCCTATAAATAAAATATGCCAGAAAATTCTTTGATGGAATATACTTGAAAGAATTTTCCAGGCAAGGTATAATAAATTTGTTGTTATGATTCTGAAAACGGGCTTATCTCGCATAGATGAACAATGTGGTATTTTAATTCATACCCGTTCGCAATAATTTTTTTTGAAAGGCAGGAATCCATGTCTGAACTGAGCATTGAGGCCAAACGAGCAGGTGATGGAATCGCATATTTAAAAGTGACTGGGTCTCTGGATGCCACAACGTATGAAAAAATGGAAAAACAAATCGAGGCTCTCTTTGCCCATTCTTTCTATAAGTTGATGATTGATCTTCAAGGCGTTCATTATATTTCCAGTGCAGGAGCAGGCGTTTTTATTGCCGCTATAGGCAATGCACAGGATCACAATGGAAACATTATCCTCATTAAACCTAGCAACCAGGTACAGGATGTATTTGATATTCTGGGATTAAAAGAAATATTTCGTTTTGCAGAAACTATGGAAGAAGCTCAGGTTTTGTTGAAATAGATATGTCAACTGTAAGTGTGATAGTCCCTACCTATAATCGTTCCTATTGTTTGCGCAAATGCCTTGATAGCATACTGCAACAGTCATTTTCTGATTTTGAGTTGATTGTAGTAGATGATGGTTCAGAAGATGATACCCCTTTACTGCTGGAATCTTATAGAGAAAAAGCAACCATAGTATATCAGAAAAATCAAGGCGTTTCTTGCGCTCGAAATACAGGAATCGCTCTGGCAAAAGGCATTTATCTCGCTTTTTGCGATTCAGATGATTTGTGGGTACCTCAAAAACTCCAAAAACAAATGGAATTTTTCCAAAAACATCCAGAGTCGATGGTCTGCTATACAGACGAAATATGGATAAGAAATGGGAAAAGAGTCAATCCTTGCAAACACCATGAAAAAGTTTCAGGATGGATATTTGAAAAAAGCCTGGAGCTTTGTCTGGTCAGCCCTTCTTCTGTTATGATGCATCGCTGTTTTTTTGAACAGGCAGGAAATTTTGATGAAACTTTGCCTGCTTGTGAAGACTATGATTTATGGCTCAGAGCTTCTCAAATATTTCCATTTTCTTTTATTCCCGAATATCTTATTGTCAAATATGGTGGCCACCCAGACCAACTATCTCATAAGCACTGGGGAATGGATCGCTTCCGAATTCAGGCAATTTTAAAATGCCTAAATTCTCCTACCATCACTCAGGAAAACAAGGAAAAGGCTATTCTCGCCCTGAAAAAAAAATGCACTATTTTAGCAAATGGAGCAGAAAAGAGAGGCAACTATGATTTATCAAAGCAGTGTCGGGAATGGATAGAAAAATATATATAAGCGATGAGAATTAAATAACTTCCTCATAAGATTTCACCGCAGAGACGCAGAGAAGAGAGAAGAATAACGCAAAATATTGTCTCTGCTTCTGCGTATTATTCATATTTTTTATAGTATAATTTAAAATCTTCTCTTCTCTGCGATCTCTGCGCCTCTGCGGTAAATTTTTTTTGAAATGGGGAAGTTATTTAATTCTGATTCCTAAATATATTATCCTCTATAAGCATTGATAAAGAGAGCGATAACGATCAAGATTAAGATCAAGATCAAGATAAAACTATAATTTTCTATACAGAGATATAAAAGAATTTTTATATGGACAAAAGCATTCCTTTGATTGTTGGGATAGGAAATCCTTTGATGGGCGATGATGGGGTAGGGCCTTATGTACTGGAAGGGCTGAGAGAAAAACATCCTGAATGGGATTTTTTAGAACTCCAAACACCAGGATATAGCATCTTGAGCTATCTCCAAGATAAAAAAAAACTGATTTTAATAGATGCGGCAGATTTTGGAGGTAAACCAGGAGAGGTAAAAAGGGTAAAAAAAGAACAGGTTTGTAGTATCAAAGAATCTTCCTCTCTGGACTTGCATGGAGCAGATATTCTAAGTGTGTTGGAAAAGTCTTCTTCCTGGGGCATACACATAGAGGATGTTCTCATCTACTGTATTCAGATAGAATCTTTAATCCCCTGCACTCCCTTATCGCTTTCTGTTCAGAAAGCAGCAAAACAGGTTATCACAAGTATAGAAAAAGATATGGAATCTTTTTAGGGAAAAAGCAATGCACGAATATTCTCTGGCAAAAGAAATAGCTAACATCGTACAGGAAAAGATTCAGTCTGTAGAAGCGTCAAACGCACTTTCTGGAATCACCATCAAAGCAGGGATTTTAAGCGGGGTTTTCCCTGATTCCCTGTCTTTTTATCTGGAAATGATTTTTCAAGATATGGGATGGACAAATGCCAAAATCTCCATAGAGTCTGTTCCTGCCAAATACGCCTGCCAATGTGGCTATATCTATGTGACAGAACAACTGCTTTCAGGCTGTCCCCTTTGCAATCGATTTGAAAGACATCTGATAGAAGGAGACCAATGCATCATAGAAACCATCGAATTTTATGCTAAGAACAGCCATAAACTAAAACAATAGGACGAACGTCATTTAGTTGCCTGGATGAGACAGTATGATGTCCAGGCATCGGGCTTTCTTTTTTCTTTCTGTTTCCGATAATCCAGGAGATACTTTTCTGGCGGCTATGCTGATGCGATCAGGCGATATACTTTTTTTTTCTACCAGATATTTCCATACATGGTAGGAACGCAAGGCTGCTCTCTGAAAGGAATGAAAAGGATTCTGTTTAGAATTTCCATCATCATAGCTTTGGATGATCACAGAGCCTTCTTTTTGGCTTAAAGCTTCCGAGATACTATCCAGGATTTTTTCAGAACTAGAAGGAAGACGCGTCTGCGATTCCTCGAAAAAAAATTCCTTTTTTATTTTCCAGCCTGCTGATTCCTGGATGGGCATAGGGATTGTGTTGAGTTCTTGATTTTCTTCTTGAGCAAAGCTGTCTTTCTTTCCTGGTTGACTTTGATCTAAAGGATTTTCGGAAAATTTTTTTTGTGGTGTCTGTATAAATTGTATGGAGCGATTGGCCTTGCTGGAATTGTCCTGGCTGCTTCTTGTTTCCAATACGCCCAGGGAACCCTGGATGGCACCCTTTGCAATATGGAATTTATTGGAATTTACAGATGAATATGTCACAAGAAGAACAAAAAAAGTCAAAAGTAGTGAAATAAGATCTGCAAAAGTACAAAGCCACTCCGATGTATTGGTAGTAAAATTGCGTCGTTTCATTTTTTCAGCCTTTGGCAGTGAACGACATGAATATTGAGAAAAGATGCAGGGATTGCGCTAGCGTTTGCCTTTTGAACAGGCACGACTTTTTCGACGCAACCCTGCGTTTAGACTCTATTGCAAGACAAACTATTTTGTTGCAGGGCCATAGAGCTTGCGGTAATCGTCATAGCCCACAATTTCTATTTTATAAAGATAGGTTTCTTCATAGTTAGGATGATTGTCGGTATATGTATAAGATGCACCAGATGTAGGAGTTCCCTGGCTGGTAATCAGAGATGTTGTTATACGAACATAGTCCGAGTCTCCTGGGCCTTTTCTCCATACATGAAAACCAGTATTGTTCCATTCCATCGTTGTTGTCCAGGATAATTTGGATTGATAGTAAGACTGGTTTACAGTGAAATTTTGCAGAGTAATCGTTGTTGGAGTAAAATGCTGGACTCTGTCATTTCCTGTATCTGCTACATAGATTCTTCCTGAAGCACCAATTCCAATCCCTTGAACAGAATAGAGCTTGCCGTCGGTTGCTCCAAAACCTCCAAATTGTACCTGGAATTCTCCATTGGAACTAAATCTTTGTATACGATTGTTTTCGCAATCCGCGACATAAACATTGTTGTATCTGTCGAAAGCCATCTTGTAGGGCATATTGAACTGGCCAGCAGCACTGCCTAGAGTTCCCCATTTGCTTGCAAATGTACCATTAGCATGGAATTTCTGGATGCGATGGTTATTTGTATCGCTTACGTAAATATATCCATTTTTATCTACAGCAATGGCATAAGGATACTGGAATTGTCCATTTTCACTGCCTTCACTTCCAAATTGCAATACAAAAGTACCATTGGCATCGAATTTTTGGATGCGATGGTTATAGCTGTCTGCGACATAAATATTGCCATTGCTATCAACAGCAATTCCTTGAGGATTTTCCATCTGGCCTGGATCAGAGCCTTGTTCTCCCCATTTAGCTATAAAACCACCATTGGTGTCGAATTTTTGGATACGAGCATTTTGTGTATCAGCAATATAAATCTTGTTCTGGGAATCGATTGCAATTCCTAATGGGAAAGTGAATTGTCCATTTTCGCTGCCTTCTCCACCCCATTCGAGCAAAAAAGTTCCCGTGGCAGAGAATTTTTGAATTCGGTTGTTTCCTGCATCCAAAACATATACATTTCCATAGGAATCTATGGCACAGGCAGCAGGATAGCAAAAGGTTCCCTTGGAATCGCCAGAAACACCCCATTTCCCTAAAAATAAAGGGTTAGCCAACAAAAGACTGCTCAAAAAACAAACAATAATAACAAATAAAAAGGATTTCATGACCTCACTCCTTTGCAATATAATCTGACCTCCAGATGCAACTATTGGCATCTTTTATAAAGAAAAACAAAGGCTACTAAAAAAATAAAAATACCAGAAGGTTCAGGAACCGTGTTGGAAAAGTTTGCCTGAATCGAATAAGTTCTATTGTCAGCACTGCTAAAATCCAGTGCCTCTCCATCCGTTATGCCTTGATCACTGTAAACCCATCTTACTCCCCCTGATTCCTGAGAACCTGGATAGCCCCAGGATATTACTCCACCTACAGTGGGATGAGATGTCGTGACAGTAAACCGCCAGCCCAGAAAATCTCCTGCCTGGAATTGGATTTGGTTTGCATAATCTATAGAAAAGGATTGGCTGCCAGTGCCGTTGGTTGTTACTGCGTTCTCCCCCACCAGACTATAGATATTTCCAGAAACTTTGCGGTATACTTGTAAAAATAACGGCCCAGTTCTTGTCCCATAGATGCTCCAGGAATAGATTTTTCCTGAAGTATTGAAAGTCATACTTGTATCAACAAAATTGATATATTTTGCTGAATCTTCATAGGAACGGGATATGATTGCATGGCCTATACTCTCTGACCATGCAATACTGCATAAAAGAAATAAAAAAATACAAAATTTTGTTTTCATAGCATATCCCTTTCTAGTGATTTTGAAATTTTTCAGGGAAAATAATATCCATCAAGGTTTGCAGATTAAACATTGCTATGATAGTATCTGCTTCAACCTGAGCTAAGGAAAAAATTTATAAATTGGAATTTATTGTAGTTGTTGCTCAAAAAATTTGCAAGCTTTTTTTATATATATATGATTTTTCATGGTTTATCGAGCTTGTCTTTCGTTTCTGTATCAGCAAAGATTTTATTTGCTACAATCATTCCTATGGTAATGATTAGCAAAGCAATCGCGATATAGGCAATAGGACTATAAAAAATTTTATACCAGATACGTTCAAAAATAGATATGGGCGACATAATTAGCTATCCTTTATTTAAAAACCACATTTGATAGTTCAGGATTCCTGCAAAACTGACCCAAGCTATATAAGGAACCATCAACCAGGAGGCAACCCTGTCTACCTTATAAAATTTTTTTATTGTAAGAAAGATCAATATCCATAAAAGGATTAACCATAGTAAGGCAGTTCCTCTCATTCTAAGAGTAAAAAATAGGATTGTCCAGAAAAAGTTTACTGCCAACTGTAAGGTGTAAATAACAATGGCATTACGTCTTTGGCGAGATTCTGTATTGCTTGTATAGATTCTGAAACTGGCGATTCCCATAAGAATGAAAAGGGCTGTCCATACAACAGGGAATACCCATCCTGGAGGAGAAAAAGAGGGTCTTACTAGCTCTTTATATTGCTGCATACTATCTCTTGAAAAAAAAGAACTGATCCACCCTACACAAAGAGGAATCAAAATACAAATAGCAAGTTTTAGTATTGTATAGAAAGAATTTTTTATAGAATCGTTTTTCATAATAATGCGTCCTTGAAAAAGAGATTTTCTCCAAGCTATCTTGTCGTGAAAAACAGGATAGCACATTTCAATCAAAAATACAAGAATTTACTGCTGGACAACTAGATTGTTTCTTAAGGAAAGGGAAATGCTATAGAAGGAAAAATTTAAAAAATTTTGTATGGAAAAAAATAAGTTTCATATTACAATAGTTGCATCTGCAAAATGGGAGAAAATTTTTTATATTCTTATAGGAAAACAATGAAAGAAACCATTTTAGTAAGTGCCTGTCTTTTCTCTATACCTTGCAGGTACGATGGGCAACTCGCCAAGAATTGCCTCTCTGAAGAAAAGAAAAATTTTTTAAAAGAAAAATTTTTTCTTATCCCCGTTTGCCCTGAACAAGCAGGAGGCCTTGCGACACCAAGAAAATGTATGGAAATACAAGGTGGAGATGGATTTGCGGTATTAGAAAAGAAGGCATGGGTAAGAAGTAAGGATGGAGAAGACTTTACAGATAAGATGATTCTAGGTGCGCAGATTATATACCAGATAGGCTTGCTTAGCCAGGCCACCATGATGATCGGACAGAAGAAAAGTCCTTCCTGTTCCTGCCATCAAATCTACGAAGGCTCATTTGAAAAGAAGCTTATTCCAGGTTATGGCGTAACTGCTGCTTTTCTTAAAATACATGGTATTAAAGTATTAGATATAGAAAATATAAATATGATTTTATGATAGGAGGGGCAATGCCCTGGCAATTGATTATTTTAAATGGTACACAGGCTGGAAGAAGCCTGACACTAAAAGAAAGAGACTCTCTTGTTGTTGGCCGAGGTACTCATTGTGATCTCTATGTAGCTGACAAAGGTGTTTCCAGAACACACTGCTATATATGGGAGAAAGATGGAGAAATATGGATAAAAGACACAGAAAGTGCCAATGGAACAATTGTCAATGAAAAAGAAATAAAAGAACAAAGATTGAATATTGGCGATATGATTAAATTTGGCAATACCATACTGGAGGTTCGGGGTACAGGCGTTGAATACAAAGAACAAAAATTCAACACTTCCAGGAGAAGAGCAAATACAATCCTCTTGAGAAGAAATAAGGAAGAGCCAGCTTTCTCTTTAGAGGTAGCTCAAGGACTTAGAGTCAAAAGAGATATAGCACTTTTGCATAGAATAGGAAAAATTCTGCAAACAGAACTGGATATTCCTAAGTTATGCATTTTATTGTTAGAAACTCTTATCACAGAGCTTAGCATCGAAAAAGGACATATCTTTTTAAAACCCCTTACAGAAGAAAACGATACCGTCAGTTTTTTCCGTGTGTATGTCCCTGCTCAAAAAATATGTCTGGACCAGATTTTTTTAGCCCATCGTTCTATTCTGAACCTTGCCATATTTAAAAGTGAAGCGACTGTCAGCTCCAATCCTCTTTTAGAGGACATAGTAGAGACTCTGAATGCACCATCGAATCTTCATTCGATTTTGTGTGTTCCTATCGAAGGCCAGAAAAGCCCTCTTGGCGCAATATATCTGGATTCGGGTACAAACCGAAAATTTGATAAAGAGGATCTGGATTTTATATCCGCTATAGGAAACCAATTGGGACTTTCTCTGGAAAGGCTGATTCGTGAACAAAAAAATATAACATCCGAAAAGGAGTCCTGGCAAATCTGGAATTCCATTGTCCAAAATTTTCGAGATGTGCTGTATCGTCAGGAAAACAATAAGAATTTCCTTTTTATCAGCCCTTCTATAGAAAAGCTTACAGGATATACCAGAGAAGAGTTTTCTCAACATTGGGAGGAAATCATCGTTCCTGAAGACAAAGAGCATGTATGGGAGAACAGACAAAAGGCATTCCTGGGGGAAGACATTCAAATGGAATACAGGATGATTCGGAAAAATGGAGAAATTTTTTTGGCTCAGGACACTTTTTATCCTATTCGAGATGGTAAAGACAGCAGCATTTCCTGCATACAGGGCATCTTGAAGGAAATAAAAAACTAAGCAATAGAATCAAATAACTTCCCTATCTCGATTGTCAATAGAAGAAAATGAGTACAATCAAAAAAGCGAGTCTTATCCTCAGCAGAGCTATCTGCTCATTTGCTTTTTTGCTTCGTATATATTATAGAAGGAAAGATCAACAAATTTTTGGCTTTCTTTGAAAAACATGCTACAATAGAATTGATGGAATATGTGGCTTGTTTATACAAGAACCGAAGCACTATTTTTAAGGAGGCAAGACATGAAAGGAATATTAAACCTCTTCAGTTGGGTTGCTTCGGGACTGATTGAAGGACTATGCCCTGGAGGCATTTTGGCCGATACGCTTCTGGAAGAACTGAATCGTTATCGTGAAAGTGCATGGCTTATCGGCGAAAAAATGCAAGCAGCATGGTCGGAATCTCTGCGGACTTTAGAAGCTGCCTTGGGCGGTGGTGGTTGGCTTATGCCTAAAAGCCGCAAACAGTTTGCTGAAAAATTCTTTAAGGAAGTGATCGTTCCTTTTGCAACTAAGAATAATATCACTGGCCCAAAGCTAGAGGCATATCTGAAAAAAAGCCTGGAGCAATGTCGTCAGATTTTAGCCAAGGGAGAAGAGATCATCCATTTCCAGAAATTCGATGAAAAAACTCTTTTCGATGCTTTGTCTCATGGGCATTCGGAAGGATTGAATGGCGAAGACATGAATATTTTCATCATGGATCGGATACAGACTCATTTCCCCCATGCAAAAGAATTGCTGGAATTGTTATGGCATCGCAATCTTCTTTTAGAGGGGCTTGTGGCTCATTTTAATTTTATAGTAAGCCATAATACTTCTCTTGCTAATGTCATATCTCGTATGGATCAGCAACGCGTGCAGCAGGAATTGAATGTTTTGCAGGAACAAATGCAAAAATCGTTCAAAGCAAAGAATTTAGGAGAAATCAGCAAATTCAGTTCTCGATTGACTCAACTGACAGCAACCGAAGAAATCTATAGAATACAAAACGAGTACATGAAGGTATTTTCTCCTTTTTTCGAAAGATTCGATAAGCTGGATGCTGACCATAAGGAGATCAATGAAAAGCTGGATAAAACTCTGGAGATGCTTTCCCAAATACAAAAAATGCAGGAAACACGGATTTATCGTTCCAGAATACAAATAGAGGCACCTCTTCAAAAACCTTCTGTTCAAGAAGTAAAATTAGTAGAACAAATGAGAGATATGGTGAAAGTTTTAGGATGGGAAAGACTTCCAGAGAACCAGAGAGCTCTTGCTGCCAATTCGATGGCAATCAGCATGTATAGTTCAGAAAAAGTATCCCAGGCTCTGAATGTTTTAGAAGATGCCATACGACATGAAGTGCATTCTCCTGATCTGTATTTTAATTACTTTCAGGCCTTACAGTCAGCCAAAAGAACAAGCGAAGCCGTAGAAATGTATAACCAGGCCATCAGAATAAACCCCGAACTGGCCTTGTTTCCTCCTGATAAATATCGTATGACAGGAATCATCGGCCAGGGAGGAATGGGAGTGGTTTATAAGGCTCATTGGCTACAAAAAGACATTCCTGTTGGTATAAAAGTCTTGCTTCTCCCAGAAGAATGGTATCCTGGAGCCAGAGAACGCTTCATTCAGGCTGCGCAGGTCGCAACGATTTTAGATCATCCTAATATCGTAAAAGTCTATGACATCCACAATGAAAATACAAACTATCCTTGCATGGTCATGGAATACCTGAATGGAATGGATTTGCATCAAAAAATAAAAGAAGATGGCCCTTATTCGTTTAAAGAAGGAATACAAATAGCTCGAGCCGTAGCAGAAGGATTATTGTATGCCCATGAAAATGGCATTATCCATCGTGATCTGAAACCAGGAAATCTTGTTTTAGCGGACAGAGGCCCTGTCATTATTGATTTTGGACTTGCTAAATGGGAGAAAGATTCTACCCTGACACTGGCAGGAGAAGTATTTTATACTCTGTACTATTCTTCTCCAGAGCAAAAAAGCAATTTTCATAATGTAGACCATCGTAGCGACATCTATTCTTTTGGGAAAACGCTCTATTATATTTTTACAGGCGAAGACCCTTATGATATAGATTGGGAAGAAGTTCCCGAACCGATTCGGCCTATATTAAAGAAGGCAACGCAAAAAAATCCTGAAAATCGTTATAAAGATGTTAAGGAAATGCTGCTTGCCTTCGATAAAATTAGAGAAGGAGAAATCGTACTTCTCCCAGAAACAGAAGAAGATACATCAGAAATAGAATACATCAGGTCATCTTATTCCCCACAGGGTGATAAAACTCAAAGACCACCTCAGGAAGTGATCGAAATGATGGAAAAAGAATGCCATATCAATGAACAAGGCATCATCGTTTCAGAAAAAGACAATTCCTGTATGGTCTACGTCCCTGCTGGTTCTTTTTTGATGGGAGATGAGTCGGACCGTGCAGACTACGATGAGGCTCCTTTGCATGAAGTGTATCTGGATGCTTATTTTATTGATATGTATCCTGTTACCAATAAAATGTATGCTTTGTTCCTGAACGATATGTCAAAGCTGGAAAGACACCCATCTCCCTGGTGTCATCCCAATGAACCAGATGATAAGGTACATTTCCCCCAGTTCTGGTACAACAATCGCTGGAACCAGGAAAATTACCCTGTTGTTGGGGTAGACTGGTGGGATGCGTATGCTTATGCCAGATGGGCAGGAAAAGAACTCCCTACAGAAGCCGAATGGGAGAAAGCCGCAAGAGGAGATGATGGAAGAATCTATCCCTGGGGCAATGAATTCCCTACCCCTGAAGTATGCAATTTTAATCGTATTTATCAGAAAACAACGCCTGTGGATAAGTTTCCGTGCAATGTTTCTCCCTATGGCTGTCGTGACATGGTCGGCAATGTATGGGAATGGTGTTTTGACTGGTTTGACCCTACATACTACAAAAAGAGTCCCCTGGAAAACCCCAGAGGCCCTGCTTCAGGCAGAACTCGTGTAGGAAGAGGAGGCAGTTGGTTCAATGATGCAAGAAAAATAAGAACAAGCTCCCGCGCTTATGGCAAAAGCCAGAGCGACCGCAACTGCCGCTTAGGTTTCCGAACTGTCAAACGCGTCTACACCAAAGAAGATACAGTAAAAAGTTTTTGTCTGCTACGAAATGGAAACCAGTAACATCTTTTTTTGCAGGGCATTGCTCTCACAAAGAGCAACGCCCTGGATGCCTTTCAACTGTCATAAGCATCAACCATTACACTTTTTGAAATCTATATAAAAAAGTGAAATTATGGACTATTCTAAACTAAAAAAACGATGGCAGAAAGAATCTGAAGAAAGCCATCTGCTTTCCAAAGAACTAAGGCAAAAAATATTGATTCATGGGAAAAAAATTTTTTTAGACTATAATATTCAACGTGTTGTCCTTTTCGGCTCTGTTGCCCAAAATAGAGCCAATGCGAAATCAGATATTGATCTTGTAGTTTTTGGGCTTGCCAAAAATAAATATTGGCATTTCAAACAAGACATAGAAGAAGCTACAGGAAGAATCGTTGATGTTTATACAGACCAGGATGATAAGGTCTTTGTTGAAAAACAGCTTGCAAGAGGAGAAATTGTGTATGATGCATAATGTTGCCCTGCTAAAATCAGATGTTGTGTATGAATTGGCAAAACTGGATAGCTTGATTCAAGATTTTATGACAGTACAGAACAAACTTGATATGAAACAGCTTCCAGTCTATGATAGGGCAGCAATTGGTTATTATATTCACAGCTATTACAATGGATGCGAGAATATTTTTATATCCATAGCGCGTTTTTTTGAAAATGATTTGTCTTCTGATGCCTGGCATTCCGATGTTTTGAAGCGCATGAAGCTTAAAATAGAAGGCTATCGTCCTTCTGTCATCAGTGAAGAGCTTTTTTCTTTATTGAATGACTTTCGGAGCTTTCGCCATGTGTTTCGGCACAGTTATACCTTTGAATTGGATTGGGAAAAGGAATCTATTGTTGCCCGCAAACTCACAAAAGCACATACACTATTACAACAGCAAATTACTTTATTTTTAAAAGAGTTGGAAAAAATAGAAAATTCATAAATTACCAGGGGCGTTGCCCCTGGCTATTATATTTCGCCCCTTCGGGGCTAAGATTGGAATATAGCTTAAAGTGCATTTATTACTAAAACTATAATTTCCTATGCATTAAATTATTAAATTTCTGTATAGAAAATTATAGTTTTGTCGTTATCGTCATGCGTATTGAGTTTTAAAATTTTATCTTGCAAAAGATTGTAGCCGCAGGGTTGCGCCGAAAAGGCATGTCTGCTCAAAAGTCTGATGCCAGCATTGCCTACGAAGGGGCTAATTTAAGGAATTACAATGGGAATTCTAAGTAAAATCAAGCAAAAGCTGCTTCCTGGAGACTTGCATGCCAGGATAGAAGAAAAGATAAACCAGCTTTCTAATCCTTTGAATGAGCTAGGGTATGACGAATGGGGCATGCATCTGTCTTCTATAAAAAAAGCCATTCTTAGCTTAAGCTTCTTATATGAAAAATACTTTCGCGTAGAAACTCATGGCATAGAAAAAGTGCCTCCTGGACGAGTTTTGCTCGTTGCAAATCATGGTGGGCAACTGCCTATAGACGCTGCTATGCTGTGCTATGCCATGTTCATGTATGCAAACCCTCCCAGAGTTGCCAGAACCATGGCAGACCGTTTTCTCCCCAGGATGCCTTTTCTAAGTACCTTTTTTGTAAGATGCGGTCAGGTCATTGGCACACCGCTGAATTGCAAAGCCCTTTTAGAAAAAGAAGAAGCCGTGATTGTTTTCCCCGAAGGAACACGAGGATTAGGGAAACCCTATTGGAAACGCTATCAGATACAAGAATTTGGCACAGGCTTTATGAGAATAGCCTTAGAAACCAACACACCGATAGTTCCTATTGCATTCATTGGCTCAGAAGAAGCCTATCCTTCCTTTTATAATGCAAAATCCCTTGCCAAATTTTTCAAAATCCCCTATTTCCCCATAACACCAACATGGCCAATATTAGGGCCTGTAGGTGCTTTACCGATTCCTGCCAAACTCCATATCCATTTCGGTGATCCTATGACTTTCTCTGGAGATTTCGACGGCACAGAGCAGGAAATACACCAAAAGGCCACGCTTGTCTCCCAAAATATTCAAGATATGATTAAACAAGGCCTCCGAGAAAGAAAAAAAATCTTCGGATAAAAGCTTCATTCGTTTTTAGGAATGCTAGAATTTTGTGACAGGCTATTTAGTACAAAAAAAGGTGAAAGAATGCCATGGCAAAAGAAACAAGCTATTCTCCTGGAATTCTCTTTACAAACGAGCAATCAGTATGTCCGAACATCTCCAGATATAGATACCTTCGAGAAAAGGCTGGATGAATGCCTGGCATGATGGACTCTGTTTCATAAAAAATGATGCTTGTATAAAAGTCCTAATGCTGTCAGCTTAAGAAACAAGATAAACAAGATTTAATTGTAAAACTCGTCTTGCAATAGTTTGTATGCGTAGACATCATTGGTGTTAACCTAAGGAAATAATTCACCGCAAAGAGAAAAAGACGGATCAAGTTTTTGTCCACGAAAAACACGAAAAACACGAACAT
>CALKWO010000123.1 GCA_938003875.1 uncultured bacterium | reverse complement strand
CCACGCTTCATCCATAATTCCGAAAACTTCAATTTTTAAGTGCGGAATGTAGGTAGATGCATAGGAAATTATAGTTTTAGTGATAAATGCACTATATTCCTATCTTAGCCCTGGTATTTTAGGCAAATAGATTAAAAGCCATGAAAACGCTGTTTGTATTTTAGCTTACGAGATTTTTTTTGTCAAGTTTGGTTTTATTTTGGCAAATCTCTTTTGGAAAAAACAAGCATGTTACAATTTGTAACCTGCCACTAATATTGTAACTTTTTTTCTCTTGTGTTTGGATAGAGGGAAATTGTACTATAAGAAAAAATTTACAGATTTGGCTGCCTTCTCTTTGGCAAAACTATAAATTTTTTTTTATCAAAAAAATTTAATCAGGCTTATGGTAATTCAGTTGTGCAGCCTAAACATTGCTATGTCAATAGTATCTGCTTCAGGCTACTGTGGTGACAAATTTAAAATTCTATATAGGAATTTATAAATTGGACTATTTTTTGCAATATAAATTCAGATTATAGAATATCTGGGTAGATATAATGAAAAATCATTCAAGCACGTCAAAAAGGAGTCTATTATGAGATACCTCATTATCCTGTTAGCTTTAGTAGCTTTGGTAGGACAAGGTTTTAGCCAGGAACAGGCGACCTATTATACCATAACCGATCAAGAAACCGGCGAAATTCGGATGGTATCCGAAACCGATTTAAACCAGGAAATGGATACTTTCCATCAATCTGCTCTGAACAATGGAGCCTATTATGATGAGCAAGGATACCTGGTTATCCCTCTTCCTAAAGAAGAACAAGAGCTTGCTCTGATGCAAGAAGAGCTGAATGCTCAGATGATGGAAGAAAGCCGTGATGGCGATGGCAGTTTTTCCTG
Organism: uncultured bacterium; assembly: GCA_938003875.1. Lineage (GTDB taxonomy): Bacteria > Planctomycetota > Uabimicrobiia > Uabimicrobiales > JABWCH01 > JABWCH01. The sequence goes on along the minus strand of CALKWO010000123.1, from coordinate 8,436 downwards.
GAGACAAAAATGGGGCAACAGCACTTTTGGTGCAGAAGCCTACATCGAAATTGTCAATGGTGGAAGCCAGGAAAGCTTGAGCTATAGCGGTGCTGCTGGCGTAAAAGCCATGGTCTTCAGCAAAGAGTTCAAAATCGTAGAGCTCAGTTCTGATTGTACAGCAGATACAGGCGTAGGCGAAGGCAATAGTCCTACTGCCAATGGTAGCACCAAAGTCATCTTCCTGAACAAAGTCGTTTATGAAAAAACCAATCCTAAACTCGAATATGAATGGAAACAAGACGATCTTACCATTTTCCAATTCAAAAAACAGTTCATGGTAGGCCCAGTTCCAGTCAATGTAACAGCTATTCTCAAAGGTATGTATGGCTTCAAATTCACTGCTATGGCAGCCGTTGGTGGAATTGTTGCTTCTGCAAAACCTTATGGTGGAATTGATTTCGCTTTTGAAGCAGCCGCAGGTATTTCTGGCGTTTTGAGCGTTGGAGTAGGTGGCGAACTTCGTCTGATCTATCTTGAAATCCGTGCAGCAGCATCTGTTACACTGTCCAGTCTGAGTTCTTTCCTGATTCGTGGTAGAATCAGTGCTGATCTCCAATCCCTCTCTGGTAAAGTTTATGTATATGTTGAACTTCTGTTCAAAAAATGGAAACTTACCATTGCAGAATGGAAAGGCATCGAAAAATCTTGGAATCTCTGGACTTATGATAAAACATTCGAATTCTAGAAATTTTTTTAAAATTTAAAATCTTCTTCCCTGTGCCGAACAGGCATTTAAAAATCCCCTGGTGTTTGCATCATCAGGGGAGAAACAAGGGAATTTTTTTTTTATAAAGGGAAAGAATGAAAAAAAATATTGCTATAGGGCTAAGTCTGGTTCTTTTTTGTGCAGCATTTCTTGTTTTAGTTTTCCTTCCACAAGATTCTAATCCTCTTTCTTCTAAAACCCCAGAAACAAAAACTTCTTTACCAGAAAAAAAAGTAGAAAAAGTAACACCTGTCAGCTTAAAATATTCTTACAATGCAGGCGATCATTTTATCTACGATTTTGCTTATGATACTACAGGTACTATGATGGATACAAAGGCAACACAGCCTGGCCAAAGCCCTCTTGCCTTTAAAATCAGTGGAAAACTGCACAAAAAAATATATGAGGTCAAAGAAGAAGGTGCTTTTATAGGATATTCTATTGCAACATCCAATATTTTGTTGGGAGAAACAGATCAGGAAACCGCTCAACGATATATCCAGGCACTGAAAACAGAAGTTTATGTTGTGATCAACAACATGGGTTTTACCAAAAGATGGTATTTCCCACAAAGCATACCAGGGAATCTGGCTAATATAGTCAAATCCCTCATGCTCAATGCTCAGGTGATTTTGCCTGAAACCCCGATGATAGAGTGGAAATCAGAAGAAACAGATCAGAATGGTTTTTATAAGGCTAAATATACATGGAAAGAAGGCGATACAATCCATAAACAAAAGCTGGAATATGTAGAAACCATTGAAGGACTTAAGATATTTGCCTGCAATAGTTCAGCCAAAATTATTTTTCTCCCCAAAGAGGGATATATCCATAAACTGGATTTTGAAGAGCAGGTGCAATACCAGACAATCCATATTGTCACGAATGCCCATATCAAAATCAATATGTCTCTGGAAAGCAAGACAAACGATACTTCTCTGGCAGGAACATTACAAAACAAGCTAAAAAAAGAAGGCTATACCATCAGTAGCTCTTCTAGTATTGAAGGCCAGGAAGAGATGGAACGCATGATGCTGCAAAAACGCATAGGCAATATGACCTGGAAAGACTTTGTAGAAAAAATGCAAAAGGCCAAGGAAAGAAAGGATTGCCCAGAATTAATATTGCAGCTTAAAGCCTGGATGCAGCTCAATCCCACCAAGCTTTATATGGCAGCCCAGAAAATTTTAGAAAGCAAGGAATTGACTCCTGGCGTTTATGCCATGATACGTGCTTTGGGTAGCGTAGAACCTCATGGACAAGATGTTCTCGTGGACGTAATCAAAAAACGTATGGACAATCAAGAATATGTTTATGAGTCGCTACAGTGCCTTTCTTTTGTTTCCAAGCCTACCAATTCTACTATTGAAACGTTTCAGGAACTGGCTAAAAATCATAAGGAAGAGAACATCCGAAGCAGTGCTCTTCTGGGACTTGGTTCTCTGGCAAGCCGTTTTGCTGAAGAAAATCCAGAAAAAACAGCATTGATTGTATATGATCTGGAACAAAAATTACAAAACAGCAAAGATAAGAATGAGAAAATTCGGTTGATCGATGCTTTGGGGAATGCTGGCAGTTCATCCAGCCTTCCATATCTATCCAATCTGATTCAAGATAAGGATATAGCGATCAAAGGAAGTGCTTTTTTTGCAATGAGATCTATTAATGATGCCAGGGTCGATGATATTCTGACAAAGAACCTGAAAGAACATAAAGACTATCCTACACTGAAGAATGTTCTGGAATCTATAGAATACAGAAAACCCAATTCTCTTCTTTTCTCTGCGGTAAAAGAAAAAATTACAGAAGAAAAATCCGAAGAGCTGAAAATCAGACAACTGAAAATACTGTGGAATATGCGAAAAGCTTTCCCAGAAGCCGAAATCATCGTTCGGGGTTATGCGAATAGCGATCCTTCTGAAAAGGTTAAAAATAATGCAAAAGCAATGATGCTTTCGAGTGGTGTTCGATATTAATTTTCTTGTTTGATATATATTTAGAGCTTTACAGCTAAAAGCATACCCTGGAGTTTGATTCTGTTTCATCCTCCAGGGTTTTGTTTTATTATAATTAATCCTAGCCTCAAAGGGGCGAAATATAATAGCCAGAGGCATTGCCCCTGGTACTGCCAATTTTACAAAGTGGAGTTTTTATGATAGAAAGAAAACACCCAAAAAAAGCTGCTTCTCTTTTTATGTCTGTGCTTTGTCTGGCCTTACTTACTGTCATGGGTATGCTTTTTTTCAAAATGACCTTGCTTTTCCAATCTAGCTCTACCAATAAGAATGCTTATACCTATGCGAAAATGATAGCAGAAGCAGCCATGCAATATGCCATAACAGAAATACCGAAAAGAACCATGGACAGAGCTTACTCTGATCCATACAAGATTCACCAATTTGGCCCAGACCATAGTTCTTTTTATAGCGACCCTGTTTGCATTCCTATCGAAAATGGAAAAGATTTCAATATGCCTTCCTTTAAATTAGGGGACTACAAGGTCAAGATAGACGAAAATGAAGAATTGAATTTTACCTATTCGATGAAAGACAAAAATGATGCGTTGTATGAAACTTACGCTACTTTGAAAATCATCGATGCCAATGCTCTTTTGAATATCAATGCACCGTTGAATACAACATCCTCACAAATAGTTGAGCTTAGAAAGAGTACTCTGGGAAAGCTTTTGAAAAATCTTCTGAGCAATATTTTTTCTTCTTTTGATAACAGCAAGATACAGAATATATGCGATTCTATTCTTCAAAGAAGGCAAACCTATGGTGCTTACGAAAAATTACTAGATTTGACGCACCTGAGGACAGAAAAGATATTGGAAAGCAAGGATGATCTGGATCTTCTTATCAAGTATCTTACTTTAAGCAACTGGGCGAATAAAAAGGCCATCAAGTATGGCTCTTTCAAAAATAACAAGTGCGACTTTGAAGATCGTACCCCTGTAAATCTCAATCTCGCACCTAAGCCAATGCTCATGGCGGTAATGCAAAATATCGTCACATCGAATCTCGAAAAACTGGCACTGGAGATTATACAGTACAGGAAGGAAAAAAAAGGCTTTAAAGACTGGAACGAAGTAGAAAAATTTTTCCTGAATTCTAAAAATCTTACTAAAGATAAAGCATATCAACTGTTTGCCTGTATATATCCAGGAGTTCTTTTCAATGACCATGATCCTGATGAACTCCATTACAGGCCCTATGATAAGTTCGATATCAAAGAAGAAGAAGGGACAACGGAGTTCTGCCTGTATTCGCCAGGAATCTTCTATATAGAATCCTTAGGACGCTCTATCCACAAACAAAACAAGATGGTTTCGAGGGCCAAGGTTGCCTGCAATGTAAAACTCTGGGAAAAGCATATTGTCAATACCCAGGAAGATTTCAACCATACCAGCACAGCTTTGAATGCCTGGCGAGCGAATTATATCGAGATATTGAATGGTAAGCCCAATGAATATAAATCAGGAAAGAATCCTTATTTTGGTTATCTCTTTGAGGGAAACCCTGAATTCAACGACAAAGGCTCTCAGGATGATTCGAGGATAGGATGCGCCTATTGGTTTGCCAGAACCATAGAAAGAAACAGACGAGTGGATGGCGAATTCATGGAGCTAGGTGGTTCTACAAGAGACGGCTATCCTGATATGAAAGTGGAGCCACAGGGCAAATATGCCATAGGGACTTCTTTTGAACTTTGGTTCAAGCCTGGTACGGATTACAAGGGCGAGAAGATTGAGATTATGCGTAAATGCGAGGCTGGGCATGGGGGAACTGTCATTACAAGATGTGCATACGATCCAGAGCTAAGTGCACCAGGAGGAAAAAAAAGCGGATATGTTTTGACTCGTACTCTATGCATTACAAATACCTCTGGCGGTGGAAGCCGAAGAGATAACGCAAGGGTAATGTATGGCCAAAACCTGGTTGTTAAATCTCCGCTTACCAAGCTAAGAGATCAACTGAAACAAACAGGTAAAGATTTATACGCTGCTATCGTAGATGCTTTAAATGATGATTACAAAAAGATTTCCAACGATCATGTTGTAGTAACAGCATCGCCTATCTATGAAGAAAACATAAAATTTCAGGATCGCTTTTCCCGAAAAGTATTTGGTGCCTATGGTGGAGATGCAGAGCAGACAGTTCCCTTTGAAGGAAAATTCATGAAGAAGACTTTTGATTTCGATTCTATGGACTATGCGGAAGAAGTTGTTACAGTACAGGTAAAATGTATTACTTCTGGTTCATGGAATACAGCCATCAATCTAAGTTCTTCTCCTAGCAAAAAAAACTTTAAAATCAAAGAAAAAAAGGATCCGTCATATACCTTTCACAAGGATATTTTCGTAGCAACGCCTATAATAGAAAAGTATACCAGAACCTATCCTCAGCCAGAGGAAACAGAGGACATCAACAAGTTTCCTGCTATGGATTCCCATAACGATAAATATACCCAATCTCGTAGTGAGATGCGCATTTATACAGAAGCACCAAAACCTCGTTACTGGTATAGAATCACAGGGGCATGGCAGCAGGAAGATATGATTGTGGATTCTCTGACTCTCTATGAGAGAAAGCCTGCTGATCCTACAAGTCGTAAGCCAGGCGAAGTAATTAAACACGATGGCGCGCTCTATAAAGAAGGAATTGGGGGGCCTATACATATCTGGAGGCTCAAGGATGCCTCGAAGTATCAAAAAGGCCATGCTCATTTTATATGCCATGGATGCACGATTTATCAGAGTATTACCAGTACAGACTGGACAAACGTCCGATATAAAGAAACCGCTTTCCAGGGAAAGCTCAATTGTATGGATGTGCTGCCTAAAGAAAAACAAGACGATAATTCCAAGATAGAGGAAGGCTTCCGCTTTCTTTTTGGAACAGTGAGCTGGACATCGTTTGAGCCTCTCGATAAACAAGAAATAATAGTGATGATTGATGGGAAAAAATACACCAGATCTGCTATATTCAATCCTCCTGCTACTCCTACAAAACCAGAGGAAAATCCCAACCATCACTTATATCAGGCTAATCCTTTGTATAAAAAAGAATATTTCAGGAAAAAAAGTGGTGTAATCCACAACACTAACATTCCTTTTGAAATTTCTTTGCCTGGAGGAGACAATAAGTTCGAAACAGCGATTTATGAACATCTGAACTTCTATTTGCTGGTTACGCCTGATATTCTGCAGCATGTAGAAATCCCGGAGGAAGGACTATGAAAGCCTTGATACTTTGCTTTGCAATCCTTTTCATCTCTATTGCTCAAAGCCAGAATTCCCAGCAGATTTATAAAAATATGCTGTCCAAGGACAAGAGTACCCAAATGGAAGCCATCCGTTTGGGGCTTTTGAGCAGCGATGCTGTTTTGCAGGAGCATGCAGTACTGGTAGTCTCTCGCCTTCAATTGCAAGAGCAGCAGAAGTTCATTTCCATTCTCCTGGAAATCCACACAAAAGTTCAGGAAGAAATACGAGAAGGTATACTTTATATCCTTTCCATGTTTCTTCCCAAAACACCTGCTGTTATGGAAGTCCTGAAAAATACCCTGGAAAATGGCACTGCCAAAGAAAGAGAAGCTATTCTTACAGGGCTTACTGTAACCAGAAAAGAGGCTCATTTTGCTTTGCCTTCTATGCTCAAGATATATCCCAAAATGGATAATAATATACGACTATTGATTTTAGATCGCCTTGCCTCTATTGATAGCCATGATATTCCCGTATTGAATCTTTTGAAGGCAGCTTTGAAAGAAAAAGATTCTAGCTTTAAGGCTAAGGCTGCTTATGCCTTAGGGGAGATAGGAGAAAAAGATTTTGGCATGATTTCTTTGCTGAAAGAAAATCTTTCGGACTCTGATCCCCTTGTCATAGCCGAAAGTGCAGAAGCATTGGGCAAACTTTTAGAAAAAAGAGAAGAATCGTTTATCCGAATCCAGGAAGAAATCTCCCAGATTTTATGGAAGTTAAGGGAAAGCGAGGATTCTCAGGTTCGTATATCCTCCATGCTTGCCTTTAGCAAAATGGACAAGAAGAGAAAAGATAGTGCCATCGCGGTTTTGTTCAAGGATATGGCAAACGAAGACGCTTTTATCAGCTTCCAGGCTGTCCGTGCAATACTATCCATAGATTCCAAAAACAAAGCTGCCATCCGTGTGCTTTTAAAGATTGCTAAGTCTGGGTATTATGCTGATGCTACCACATTTATGGTACAGATTGCTCTGGATAATGAGGAAATTATGGACTTTCTGAAGTCTCAGGCGAGCAAAACAGAAAATCTTCTTAGCCAGAGAATCCAGGCTTTATATGTTCTAAGCTATGTGAATCGAAAAACAGAAAATTCCCTCAGAAGTTTTTTTCAGGATATATATAGAGAGGAACAGAATCAGAGGATAAAAGAATTCCTGGAAAAAATACTCAAAAAGTAAAAAGGGTATTGAACAAAGACGCAGGGATTGCGCCAGCGTTGGGCTTTTGAGCAGACACGGCTTTTTGGGCGCAACCCTGCGGCTACAAATCATTGCTATATAATCCCATTTCTCAGATTTAGAAAGGAAAATAATGAGACTTTTTTTTATTTCTCGCTATGGATTTGCTATGATGGAAGCTTTTTTTATGCTATTCCTTTTCCATGCAAGCCTTATGTTGGGTGATATTCCTATTGTAATTTCCCCTCCTAAATGGGATTTAGGAACCATAGGCGATTCAGGGTTCCATAGACAAGCTTTAAAAATAAAAAACCTCCTGCCCTATCCTATACAATTGACTCATGCCCAAACTAGTTGCTCATGCAATGCCATTACAGAACTCCCTCCTGCTCTGAATCCTGGAGAGGAAAAAGAATTTTTTATTACTCTCAATCCTGCTGGCAAGATGGGAAGATATATATGGGAAATGAATTTGCATACGGATTCCAAAGAATTTCCCCAGATCACATTCCCCATACATGCTTATGTGCTGAAAGATACCCTTGTTTCTGAGACTCCGCTGCATATCAAGCCTTTTTTCAAAGGGGATAGCTGGGAAAAAAAAATCTGGATCGCCTCTCGCCATAAACCAGATTTCCAGATCTTTTCTGTGGAATGCAATATAGAAGGTTTTTTAGTAGAATTCCAAAAGTCTCCTGTGGAGGGATTCTATCAGGTAGAAAAAGGATATACTATAAGGCTTTTTTGCGACCCACAAATAGCAGCAGGATCTAAAAAAGGGGAAATTCTCTTAGAGACAGATTTACCAGGCCAGGAAAAAATTTCCATTCCTGTGTTTGCTTATGTAAATGGCTACATCCAGTCCATCCCAGCCTACCTTGCCTTTGGCGTGATGAATCCTTCTGGCACATATTGTAAAAAATTCAGAGTAAACCATAATCAGATACAGAAAGCCTTTAAAATTCTTGCCATAAAATCCTCTTTGCCCGAAATCCAGACGAATATAAAGGCGTTGATTGAAAATCATTTCTACGAAATCGAAGTAATCTGGAAAATTTCCCAGGACGAATCTGCAGGAGAAAAAAGAGGCTATCTGGAAATCCATACAGATTTCGAAAAAGAATCCCTGGTCAAAATTCCCTTACAAGGCATTGTTTTTATAAAAAAATAGCCTCATGGGAAGTTATAAACCTATATTCCGCAGCTTGTAAGTGAACTTTTTTGATTTTTAAAGAGAACCA
>CALKWO010000122.1 GCA_938003875.1 uncultured bacterium | reverse complement strand
TATTTGAATATCATTGCTGGAGTAGGAGGAAATCCTACCCTCTATGGAGAAGGCATCTTTTATCCTCAGCAATCTATGATCCAGGTAGTCGCTCGCAGTGTACAAGGATTTCTTGTAGAAGCCAGAGGACAGCTCTTTCCTAACTGGACTATCCAGGGCATTTTAGTCGCTCCCAATATGTGGGGAATGCCCACGCAAATGCCTTTGTTTATAGCCAAAGTTGCATAGGCAGAGATTCATACAGGAATCTTGAGCGAAGACGCAGGGATTGCGCTGGCGTTGGGCTTTGGAGAAGACACGGCTTTTTCGGCGCAACCCTGCGGCTACAATCTGTTGCAAGACAAAATTTAAAACTTAACACGTATTTAGAAATTCAGAGTTCGGGCTACTGTTGCAACATATACCTTTTGCGCCCCTGCCTGGGTTAAGACCTTACTGCATTCGCTGGCTGTATTCCCTGTTGTCAGAATATCATCCACCAAAAGGACAATTTTGTCTTTACATTGTTTTTTATAATAGTCGCCCTCTATCCTAAAGCAGGAAACCAGATTTTTTTTCCTTTCCTGGCGTTGCAGCTCTGACTGGGGCTTTGTAGTTTTGATTTTTTCCAGCAAGTGTGGAAAGCATGGAATTTTGAGGCGATGCGAAAGGTTTTCTGCAAGCAGGACAGCCTGGTTATAACCTCTTTGTATTTGGGATGAATAGCTCATAGGGACAGGGACAATTATCTGAGGCTTTTGGGGGAAAGGGGTATTCTTTATTTTCCAGTATAGTAATGCACCTAAGGGGAAACGCAGTTGTGTAATTCCATGAAACTTGAAAGAAAGAAGAAGCTCTCGCAAGGAGTCATTGTACTCTCCTGCACATCGTGCCTGGGAAAAAGCAAATTTTTCTTTCTGGCAGACGAGGCATACTTTGGTCGTTTCTATGCCTTTTCCTACAGGCATCCCGCATTGCAAACATGCCTCATGGCGAATCAAGGGAATTTTTCGCCAGCAGGAAAAGCACAGATAGAAGTTTTGTGTTTCGTTTAGCGGTTTCTTGCATACATAGCAAAAGCGAGGATAGAGAATGTCCAAAATTTTTTGAAATACAGAACTGTACATAAAATATTTCGATAAAAAAAAACGCGGGAATCCCGCGTTTTTTTACATCATACTGGTTATGAAAGAACAACTTCTACAGAATTTTCCCATAGACCATGAATATTGCAGTAGCTTTCAGCAATAAGAGTTCCTGGTTTATCCAGTTTGATATGAAAAACGCCGTATGGATTACTATAAGCAGGTCCTTTATTGGGGCCTTCTGTGGATTCACCATGAGAACTGAATTCTACTTTACCCAGATGATGTACGAATTTTCCTTCTGTTGGCTTGAAAAATAAAGAAATCCATGCAATAAAATGTTCTGTTGTGTTGGGATGAGGAATTTCTTTTCCAACGCTTACAGTTACGGGGAAAGGTACACCTGCTTTGATTTCTGCAGGAACTTCAATCACAGGAGCATGTTTTTCTGTTTTAAAATCAGCAGTTTTGATAAATTCAGCTATTTTAGCCATACAAAAACTTCCTTTCCAAAAAAAATACTGTAATTTTTTATTTAAGACTAAATATAAATCAAAAAAAATAAAATATAGCTACAAATGAAAAAAAACTAGCTATTGATTTCTCCAGCAACTTTTTGCAAAGCTATTTTCAGCTCTTCCATGCTGGCAAAGCGTTCTTCTACTTTTTTTGCCATGGCTTTCATAAGTACCTGGATGAAAGACTTAGGAATATCTTTTCTTTGAAGAGGAGCAGGGGCTGAATGGAGAATATTCTGGATAACCTTGCCCAGAGGTTCCTGTCCAAACGGAGGATATCCTGCTAAAGTATAATAGATGGATGCTCCTAAAGAAAAAATATCGGTTTTGGGATCTACATTCTTAGAATTTTCCAATTGCTCAGGAGAAATGTATTGGATTGTCCCTAGCATTTGCCCTGATGCTGTCAATTGGTTAGCCCCTGCCTTCTGCCATGCTTTGGCTAAACCAAAATCTGCCAGCTTTACTTCTTCCTTATCGTTTACCAGGATATTGGATGGCTTTACATCACGATGGATCACTCCCTTTTTGTGAGCATAGCTCAAGGCATCAGCCATACAGATAGCCCATTTTAAAGAAATAGGCACAGGTATGGATTTTTGTGTTTTCATCAGGTTTGTAATGTCCTGGCCTGGGAAGTATTCCATGGAGATGAAAAAAATTCCATCCGACTCCCCTGCATCATGAATTTTCAGAATATTGGGATGATCCAGGGAAACGCCTAGCTTTGCTTCCTGCACAAATCTTTTTAAAATATCAGGTTGAGCTGCCAGTTCTTCTTTGATAACCTTGATGGCGACAATCGTTTCCAGAAAGCTATGCTGTGCTTTATAGACAAATCCCATTCCCCCTTCTCCCAGCACCTCCAATACCTGATAATGTCCAATATTGGAAGGGGTGCCTGGAGGCAAAGATACATTTGCAAGCGGGATCGTCATCTCGTCGCTTGTAATTTTTTTGGTTACTTTTGGCTGAGAAAAAGATCCTCCTAGACCTCTATTCGCAAGAGAAGGAGATATCGGCATTCCTGTGGCCCTGATTTCGTCTCTTGTATCTCTCCCTTCCAGAGGAACTTTAGACCGAGCTTTTCTGCTTTCTATAGTTTGCGCAATGCATAGTTTGCAATAAGGAGTCCCTGTGTAATTCGTGGCTTTCAAAAACGCTACATCATCTTGTTTAAGTTCTCTTCCACATCGGTTGCAAAGATTTCCAAGAACAGGAGTTGCTGTTTGCTTCTGAAGAGGTAACAAAGTTACAATATGCTTTCCTAGTTTGATTTCATCATTAAATTTCAGTATTTCCTCTTCAATTTTTTTCCCATTGAGATATGTACCGTTACGACTTTTTAAATCAATGAGTTTTACCTGGTTTTCGCTCACTTCTATTAGACAATGTTGTCTTGAAAGCAGTGGGTCATCGATGGCAAAATCACAAGAGGCATCGCGCCCTATAAGAATTCGCCCTGTTTTTGTGACTGTTTTTTTATAACCAGCAAGTTTTCCTTCGCGAATTTTAAGCTCAAAATTCATAAAACTTTCCTAAGGAACTGTAAAGATTAATCAATAACTTTGAATTTAAGACAAAGTCTGGTAATGGGACTCTATTGCTTTTTTGGATCACAAAAGACCAGGCAAACATTATGTCCACCAAAGCCAAAAGAATTGGAAATCGCACACCCTAATCTTATTTCTCTTGCAGTCTCTGGAACATAGTCCAAATCACACTCAGGGTCAGGGGTTTCATAATTCGCTGTAGGGTGAATCTGCTGTTTTAAAATGCTCATAGCTGTTACCATGGCTTCTACAGCTCCTGCAGCTCCTAATAAATGACCTAGCATAGATTTAGTCGAAGATATAGGAATATGATAAGCGCGTTCTTGAAAAACTTTTTTGATAGCCAGTGTTTCTATTTTATCGTTTTGTTGCGTGCTAGTTCCATGAGCGTTTATGTAATGAACATCTTCCTTGCATATCTGTGCATCTTTCAATGCAATCTCAATGACTCTTTTAGCACCTTCTCCTTCGGGGGATGGCTGGGTGATATGATATGCATCTGCTGTTGTTCCAAATCCTTTTATTTCTGCATATATTTTCGCTCCACGCGCCTTTGCTCTTTCCATCTCTTCTAAAACAAGAATGGCTGAGCCTTCACCCATAACAAAGCCATCCCTATTTTTATCGAAAGGCCGAGAGGCTTTCTCTGGGTCATGGTTTCTTTGGGAAAGTGCTCTTGCAGAGCAAAAACCTGCTATGCTTAGAGGGGTGATTACTGCTTCTGAGCCGCCTGTAATCACAACATCCGCTTCATTATATTGGATTGCTCTAAGTGCCTGACCAATAGCATGGGCACTGGAAGAGCAGGCAGATGCTGTAATAAAATTAGGGCCAAGGAAACCGTATTTGATAGAAATCTCCGCAGCGATAGCGTTGATCATAAGCCTGGGCACGGAAAAAGCACTTACCCGCCTTGGTCCTTTTTCTTTCATAACATCTGCTTGCGATTCAATTTCATTTATCCCACCCATTCCAGAACCGAGGATTACACCAAATTTTGTAAGGTCTTCTTTGTCCAGGGAAAATTGTGTATCCTGGATTGCTTTTTCTGCTGCAAACAAAGCATATTGAGAAAAAATATCTAACCGATAAAGATCTTTTTTAGAGATAAAGCAAGATGGATCGAAATTTTTGATCTCTCCTGCAATTTGTGTAGAATAAGCACTGGCATCAAATTTTGTTATAGGGGAAATCCCACTTTTTTTGGTAAGTAAATTTTTCCAAATATCTTCTACTTCACTCCCCAGGGAAGTAATCGCTCCTAAACCTGTAATGGCTACACGCCGTTTGCATGTCATTGTTATCACTTCTTTCTGGAAATTTAGAAAAATTGTATGAAAATATCATCAAAAGTTATAATCTTTGGACTGAAATCTGTCTATGCAAGGCAAAGGGCAATGCATGGCCATTGCCCTGGGAAATCTTTATTTTTTTTTGTCTTTTTCTAGGCGAGTATGGATATATTTCACTGCATCCCCTATACTTTTCATATTTTCGGCTTCTTCATCGGAAATGGTGATTTGAAATACATCTTCGCATCGAGTCATAATGTCTACAATAGTCAGAGAATCTGCGCTTAAATCGTTTACGAATGTTGTTTCTAATTTTAGCTCATCTTTGGGGGCACCAACGATCTCAGAAACTATATCGTAAAGTTTTTCTTCTATTTCTTTCCTTTCCACTTATTCCACCTTTCAAATTTTGAAATTTGTCAGAAAGTGAACGACCTGCAAATCGCTATGTGCAATAGAGAAAAACAGGAAATTTTTTCCTGTTTTCTATCGCACATTACAAAAAACTATTCAGACCCTTTTTTTTCTTCTTTGTCTTTTTTGGTTTTGACTTTAATTTTTAAAATTGCCTGATCTTTATAATAACCGCATTTATTACATACACAGTGTGGTTTAATAACGGCATCACAATGAGTACAATGGGTATGCGCAGGTGTCTCTAACGCATGATGAGCATGTCTTGTTCTGCTGCGCGATTTTGAATGTTTTCTTTTTGGAAGTGGCATGATCCATCCTCTAAATAACTTTTAAAAAAAATTAACAAATACACTAAGTAGCTAAAAGCCATGAATATGGCAGCTTCTTAGAAAAAAGGATTCGTATCCTAAAAAAATATCCAAGATTTTAACAGGAGAAATTCTATTGTGCAACAAAATTTTGCTGGCTTAAAATTAATTTTTTATAGTATTCGATAATTTTTCTTCTATAACAGAAGAAATTTGCGAAAGCATCGTGTCTATTTTGTCTGCTTTGGAGCCTTGTCCCTGTCCAAATTCTTTACGGCGACTATCTCCACCGCCTTCCACTATGCTTCCTGCTATCTTTATCATTTCACCTGCATGCAAAGGAGTCTCTTTTTCTAAGAGTTTATCAGAAAGAAAAGATACCATAAAAACTTTTTCCTGAAAAGTGCATGCCAAAATGCCTGCCGCCAGGAAAGAAGATTTTTTAATCATATCAGCAAGGATTCGTAAATCGCCTACAGACATACTTTCCGTTTTAGCTACAACAACTTTGACATCTTGTATAACAGGAGCTTTTTCCAGCAAGGATTGGGAGTATGCCTTTGTGTCTTTTTGTGCCTGCTGGGTTCCTTTTTTCTTCAACTCTTTGATTTCATCTTGAAGAGAAGAAATTTTAGCAACCAAAGCATTGTCGTCTACACCCTTAAGCTGACTTTTGATCTCTCTTAAAAAAGAATGCTCTTTTTGTGCCCATTCTATAGCTTTGGATCTAGTCACGGCTTCGATTCTTCGAACTCCTGCCTGTATAGAACTTTCTGATACAATACGGAAAGACCCTAAGTCTCCTGTAAAATACGTATGGGTTCCACCGCAAAGCTCTTTGCTGTATCTCCCGATCTGGATGACCCTTACTTTTTCTCCGTATTTTTCACCGAAAAGTGCCATAGCTCCTTTTTTCTTTGCCGATTCTAAAGTCTCAACGCTTTTTTGCACTTTCAGATTTTCATAGATCCTTTCATTCACCAGCCTCTCTACTTCGAGAATTTCATGATCTTCGATCTTTTTAGGATGAGATATATCGAAACGAAAACGATCTGGCTCTACTACAGAGCCTTGCTGTACTACATGTTCCCCTAATACATGGCGCAATGCCCAATGCAAAAGGTGTGTAGCACTATGGTTTGCCATAATATCACGGCGGCGTTTTTTATCAACGCAAGCCTTTACTCTATGAACTGGCGTTGTCAGGTCTTGCTCCAGGATTTCGCCAATATGCAAATAAATATCCCCTATTTTTTGGGTGTCATTTACCTGAAAACGGAAATATTTACCTGTGATAATTCCTGTATCTCCAACCTGTCCACCAGATTCTGCATAAAAAGGAGTTCTGTCCAAAATCAAAGTATTGTTATCCACGATTTTCAGGACATTGGCTGTACACTCCATAGTTGCATAACCGATAAAATGTGTAGAAGGTATGCCTTCTAACTCGCTAGGGGATATTCTATAACCAGCCTTCGCCCCTTTAGAATTCTCTATATGCTCCTTTTCTGCTTTTTTCCATCCATCATCGTCTACTGTGAGATTTTGTTCCTGAGCCATCAAATCCACGAGATCTCTGGGAAATCCATCCTGATGATACAGACGATAGGCTCTTTCCCCAGGAATCGTGTTTTTTCCATCTTTCTTCACTTCTTCGACCAATTCATTGAAAAGATGAATTCCTCTCGTGAGCATTTGCCCAAACGATTCCTCTTCTGTCTTGATTAAAAGCTGAATATGCTCTTGTCTTTGATGAATTTCAGGGAAAACCTCCTTGAATATATCTGCTACAACAGGAACAAGTCGATAGATGAAAGGTTCCTGCATTCCGAGCGACTGTCTTCCAAAACGAGCAGCTCTGCGTAGAAGTCGTCTTAGCACATAACCTCTTCCTGCATTTCCAGGTAAGGCACCGTCTGCGAATGCACTGGATAAAGCACGGATATGATCGGCAAGAACACGGAAAGCTATATCGCTTGTCGAATTCCCTGCTGTATAAGAAAGACCTGTAATTTTCGAAATTTCATTTAAAATAGGAGCGAAAACATCGGTATCATAGTTGGAAAATTTATTCTGCAGAACAGAAACCAGCCTTTCAAATCCCATTCCTGTATCGACATGCTTTGATGGCAATGTTACCAGTGTCTGGTCTTCCTGTCTGTTGAACTGGATAAAAACCAGATTCCATATTTCAATAAATCGGGCACATCCACCATTCACATTACAGATATGTCCAGGCTCGTCTTTATGGTCACAGGCCTCTTTTCCTCTGTCCAGATGAATTTCAGTACAAGGCCCACAAGGCCCACTATCTCCCATTTCCCAAAAGTTGTCTTTTTTGCCGAATCTCAAAATTCTATCATGTGCAATGTCTGTTTCTTCTTTCCATACCTGCACAGCTTCTTCATCAGCAGAAAGACCATCTTTGGGATCACCACCAAATACTGTGGCCCACAATTTTTCTTTGGGGATTTGCCATACCTCTGTCAGAATTTCCCATGCCCAGTGTATGGCTTCTTTTTTAAAATAATCTCCAAAAGACCAGTTGCCTAACATTTCGAAAAAAGTATGATGGTAAGTATCTCGTCCTACACTTTCCAAATCATTATGTTTTCCCGAAACTCTAAGACATTTTTGAGTATCTGCAGCTCTTTTGTAAGATCTTTTACCTGTCCCTAAAAATACATCTTTAAACTGGTTCATACCAGCGTTGGTAAATAAAAGTGTTGGATCATCCTGGGGAAAAATAGGAGAAGAAGGCACTATCTGATGCTGTTTGCTTTTAAAAAATTCCAAAAAATCTTTGCGTATTTCTGAAGCTGTTTTCATCTTGTAAACCCCTTTATGGATATGATTAAAAATTTATTTCTATAGAGGGAAAGGGAGCAAAATATAGGCTGATTGGATAGGGAGAAAATTAGGAAAAGGTTTTAGCATAATCTATAAATAAACAAAGGCCTGTGTTTTCACAGGCCTTGCATTTATGGTCGGGGCGACTGGATTCGAACCAGCGACCTCTTGAACCCCATTCAAGCACGCTAAGCCAAACTGCGCCACGCCCCGAAGTTTTTAAGTTCAAGTGGATACATTATAATCTTTATTTTATAAAAAGCAAGAAAAATTTTCTCAAAAAAAAATATTTTTATAACATATTGGTATAAAATAAAATAAAATTTCATCTCTGTTAGCCTAAGACGCTCACATTTTCTGTTAAGCTCGATATTATTGTTTTACAAGAGGCAATCATCCTCTATAGCTCAATTTTATATGTTTCTAGGAATGCTAGAATTTTTTGGGCAGCTTACTTAATCTATACAGCAGATTACAACCTCATAAGGAAGCAGCTCCAGAGATTGGGCCGTTATAGTTTCTCCTGGAGTATGGTGTGTTCCCAGAAGGATTTGAGCCTGCTCTCCTGGTAAAGGCTTATCCAGAGAGATGGTTTGCTTTTGGTTGCAAAAATTTAAGAGGATATAGATTGCCTGATCTTGTGTGAATCGTTTATAGGCCAGGCAATTTTGAGGGTTTTGGAGCAGAGATTCATAGTTGCCTGTAGATAGAGCAGGGGTATTTTTTCTGAGCCAGATCAGGCTGCGGTAAAAGGAAAGAAGAGAATCGGCTGCGTTTTTCTGGGATTCTACATTTTTTTTTATGTAGTTTTTGGCAACAGGCAACCAGGGCTTTGAGGGAGAAAAACCTGCATTGGGGGATGTATTCCACTGCATGGGCGTTCTGCCGCCATCTCTTCCAGCAAGAAAAGGCCATGCCTTGATTCCCAGGGGATCTTTCAGATCATGCCTGTCGATCTTTTCATTTTCCATGCCGATTTCTTCGCCATAGTACAGAAAAGGCGTGCCTCGTAAGGTCAGGAGCATCGCTGCTGCCACTCTGGCGCGACTGTCGCTCTCTTTGCCTTTAGAATATCGGGTATAATGTCTTGCCTGGTCATGGTTGCTCAGCGTGTAGTTAGGCCAGCATCCTCCTGGCACGCTGTTTTCCCATTTCTGTATCTGCCGATGGAATAGCCGTGCATCCCATTTCTGGTGGAGGAAAGCGAAATTGAAGGCAAGATGAAGCTCATCGCCTTTTCCATAGTATTGGGCTACTTCCTCTATGGCCTGTAAATCTTCCATATAGATTTCCCCCACCAACATGCGATCCTGGTATTGGTTCACAAGAGAGCGGATTTCCCTGCAAATATCGTGTGTCTCAGGGCGGTTTCTATCATAGAGGTGCTTTTGCAGATCAGGAGGCGTGCATTGGATGTGCCAGGGATTGCTTCGGAACTGCTCGTCTTTTATATACCAGTTTACCACATCCATACGATACCCATCCACTCCTAAATCCAGCCAATAGCGGATCACATCGAACATGGCCTTTTTTAGATCAGGGTTGCGCCAGTTGACTTCAGGCTGATGTCTGGTAAAGGTTCCCAGATAGTATTCCTGCGTCTTTTCATCCCACCACCAGGCAGATTTTAGCTCAAAGGCAGAAAACCAGTTGTTCGGAGCTTTGCCTTTTTTGCCAGGATGCCAGATATACCAGTCTCGTTTGGGATTTTCTTTGCTACTTCTGGATTCTATAAACCAGGGATGCTGGTCTGATGTGTGGTTTATGACAAGATCCAGGAGTATCTTTATATTACGGCGATGGGCTTCATAGAGCAATTCACAAAAGTCGTCCTTGCTGCCGAATAAAGGATCAATGTCTTGATAATCGCTTATATCATACCCAAAATCCACCATAGGCGAAGGGAAGATAGGCGAAAGCCATATAGCATCAATTCCAAGAGATTGCTTTGTACCATCGTTCAAATAGTCTAAGCGAGAAATGATTCCCCTCAAGTCTCCTATTCCATCCTGGTTGTTGTCCTGAAAGCTTCTAGGATATATTTGATAGATCACTCCCGATTGCCACCAGGGCTTATTCATTTCCAGCTCCTTTTACGTTGTACCACAAGGGGATTTTCAAAAATTCGCCGTTGCTGGAAAAAAGGATTTCCTGGGTTGGCTGGGGACCTTTGCTACTTCGGGGTATATCCTCTTCACTGCCAAAGAGAGGATTTTGGATTTTGGTGATAGAATCGTCTTTCTGGGTGCTGGATTCTTGCAGAAGATTTTCCAACTCAGGCATGGGTTTTAAGGAAACCAGTATGCCTATCTGGCCTATACCGCCTTTATCCTGAACCATGAACCATCCTTCTTCGTCTTTTTGAGGGGGAAACTGGTATTTTGTATTGGGTTTGAGAGGATTGCGGAAATCGTACCCCAGGCTACCTCTTGACCCATAAGGAAAGATAGGCAGAATTTTTCCCTGGCTATCCAGGGCTACAGAATAGAGGTATGCTGATTTGTTCAAAAGTACCTGAAAGCGGTATTCATCGTTTTGAGCCAGGGTTTCTCCCATTTTCATCGGGCTGATCTTCTGTTCTTTTCTCTTTTCTGCTTTGAATTGCATGGCTAAAGCCTCTTCCTGGTCGCCATGACTGGTCTGGTTGTTATACTGTCTCGTAAAATAGCTTAGAATTTCCCCTTTTTTCCCCTGGGCAATGTCTCTGTAACCTTTGGAAATGAGTTCCAGCCTCGCCATCTCCCGAATAATGTGGGAAGGAATCTTGTCTTTAGAAAAAGCTGCTTTAGCTGCTTTTTTCACGATAGCACTTTGCATACAGACCATTTTCAGGAGAACATCGTAGTCCATGGTGCGTTCATGGATTTCCCCTAAAATCATATAGTCAACCCTGGCAAAATTCCCTATTTTGGCTAAATCTTCTTGCTGGAAAAAATCGCTAGTCTGCAATTTCTGCTGCTCTATAATATCTTGCAACCTTTTGCGTTCCAGTAAATCCATTTTTCCAGCAATAGCCACTTCCATCTCATCTAAAAAGGCCTGGATCAAGGGATTCTGGGATTGTGATTCTTCCTGAATTTTACCAATGCAAACTTTTTTCCCTGGTTCACAAAGTGTTTGGGCGACATATTGCGCAGCCTGGGCTATATCTTTTTGTGTCATGGAAACTTCTTCTCTTACAAGGCTTTTATTAGATGATGCTGTGCATCCCAATATAAAAGAAAGGAGTCCTATAAAAAAAAAGTTGTATCGCATAATTTTTACTCCTTATTCATCTGAGAACAGGCATAGGAATGGAGATCATAAGTATTGTGATAACAAGTCTATCAAAAAAGTAAAGAAAAAACAAGACTTGATTTTTCCCCTGTTTTTTTTCGAAAGTCGTGTAAAAAATTTTTAAAAATAATCTCTATATTTTTGAATTTCTTGCATTATGAAAAAGGATAAGCTAAAATTATTTTGATAGTACTGGATGATTTTCTATCGAAGTAAAGAGTCAGGATATTTTTCTTTTGAAAGGCAGGGAATGGCTATACCACTATCTAAAATTAAAATGCTCGCTCCAGGGACAAAACTTCGCAAATCATTAGACGATATTCTCGGGGCAAAATTTGGAGCTTTGATTGTTTTTATAGATGAAAAAACAGATTATGAAAGTTTTGTACAAGGTGGTTTTCGTTTTGATATTAATTTTGCTCCTGAAAAATTATATGAATTAGCCAAAATGGATGGAGGTGTGATTTTAGATCAGGATGGAGGCAGAATTCTGGGAGCCAATGTTCATCTTGTTCCAGATTCCTCTATGCCTACGGTAGAGACAGGGATGCGCCACAGGACAGCCGAAAGAATCGCCAGGCAAACTGGCTTTCTTGTGCTTGCAATCTCCAGTAGAAGAAATGTCGTAACTCTCTATTATGAAAATAATAAATATGTGATGAACGATATTAAGCTTTTGTTGGCAAGAGTGACACAGGCTTTGTATACTTTAGAAAAATATCGTGTAAATTTCGATAAAATGCTGACTCAAATTGAGCTTGCTGAGCTTCATAACAGAGCGGAACTTAGAAACATAATAGAAGTTTTGATCAAAGGTGTGGAAATCCAAAAAATACGAGATCAGATCGAACCTTATGTTATCGAATTAGGCACAGAAGGCAATCTTTTCAGGATGCAGCTTGAGGAAATTGTAGGGGATCTGGATGAATTATTAGGCAATTTTCTGAAAGACTACCATATCCAGGAAGTTACCTATGAAGAAGCACAAACCATATTGGGCAATTTGAAAAAACTCAAAGAACTTGGGCCTCTAGTGGCTGCAAGAAGCATTGGATTTGATCTTTCTAATATCAGCCAGTTGGACGAGACAACGATTACTGCTCGCGGGTATAGAGTTTTAAAGTATGCTGTTGGTTTGCCCATGACCATTGTTGTCAATCTGATCAAAACTTTTAAAAATATATACCAGATAAGCAATGCTAAAATCGATGTTCTTAAAGAAGTAGAAGGCATCGGAGACAAAAGAGCCATAACGATATTTGAAACTCTGGAAAACATCAAGAAGGGTAATATATTATAGAAAACTCAGACCTAGCTCTAACAGAATCTGTGGTATTTATAGTCCATAAAAAAAATAAGGCTGAATACC
>CALKWO010000121.1 GCA_938003875.1 uncultured bacterium | reverse complement strand
GAAAGGACTAAAGGTTTACTCGAAAAAGTTCGAGTAAACCTTGTTTGGTACCCCGAACAAGGTTTATTTAGAACTTTTTTAAGAAAGCTTTTCAAAAAAATTATTTTCCAGTTCTAAAAAATGGATCTTCAAGATGGATTACTAAGCTTTCGCTTGCATTCGCCCCATCTCCATTTACAACAGTGACAACTCCTGCGTTTATGTTTGCCCTACACATTTCATCACCCATGATAGTGACTTTCCAGTTATCATCTATTGTGTTTGCTGTTGATGGCAGAGTTACATCACCGCCACCACCATCGTTACTAATTGTTCCGCTTGCCCCTGCTGCCAGTGATACGCTCTTTACGATATGATGCGCTTTCGCAATATTTGTTTGTGTAGCTGAACCTGTAAAAGCCATGATATTTCTCCCTTAAAAGTTTATTGTATGATAGAATGAATTTTTTGTACCCAGATTACAAGATTACGGCTTGGACTTAACGAATCACCGTTTGTTACTGTGATTACTCCAGCCGTTATAGATGAATATGTCATCTCGTCACCTTCGATGTGAACCATAGTATCATCAGCGTCTATTTCTGGAGCTGTAGAACCAAGTTCAATATCTCCACCACCAGAAGCATTGCTGATTGTTCCTGATGCTCCAGGAGCCAGGGTTATCCCTGTAATTTTTGTTATTAGACCACCAAGTAAAGTTTTTGTTGGTGTACCTGTAAAAGCCATAGTTACTTCCTTAAATATTCCAGAACTTTTTTCTTTCCATTTCCAACGCTTTTCATAGAGACTTCTTCTTTTTCAAGTAGAATGGATAGTTTTTCTAAATCCTGTTCTGTAAGCCCAATCAAGTCTTTTCCATCACTGGAAGTAAAAACGGGTGTTCCTTCCTGGGATGTTTTTGCCTGATCGAAACAGTATTCTATGTCTCCGTTGATTCCCTTCCATTCACCAGATACTTTGATGCAATGTTTGGCATTGCAGCCAAGAAAAAGGATAGCTACAATCGCCACTAGAATAAAATTTTTCATGCCTTACTCCTAAATGTATCAAGTTTACTTTCCGTTAGTACTTTACTCATGTCATTATTAAAAAAATATCTTCTCAATAAGATCAATACTAGCAATCTGTATTTTTTTGCAAATTCCCCTGCCCTGGCATTCAGGGAATTGGCAATTTCTTCTACAATCTTCTGCCAGGATTTCTTGACGATGAATATCGAGCTGCTTTCTGAAAAAAGAAACATCATCCTGCGGATCCTCGACATGGCCTTTCTCATCAGGAAAAGAAACAGGAAGAAAGCGATTGGTAAGGCCTTTCAGTCGCTTTTCTTCCCTCATATCTTTATTTTGCTTTTGCGGTAAGATAGTAGGAATGAAATCTTGTCGTTGTTTATTTTCTGTTTTTATGATGAGATCTTTGATAGCCTCTTCAAACTCTTCTACAATCTGAAATCTTCTGTCTTCATCATTGCTTGTTGCTTTTAGGAAGATAGCCTGACATTCAGGACTAAGATCATTACATAGATTCATCCTATATCGTTCTCTTTTTCCAGCCTCGAATTCAGAAATATTTTCCTGAATACTTGGGCAATCCCTATTTGTTAGAAATTCCCAAAAGCAATACCCAAGAGCATGAATATCATCCAAATGATTCGCTAAATCTGCGTATCCCCGACAAATTTTGTGGCTTGCGTATGGAAGTGTACCAAGAACTGTTCCTGATGTTGTTAAGTTTCTTGGATCCATAGCCCTGGCAAGGCCAAAATCCAAAATTACGATCTTATCATCGTATGCAGCTTTTAGATTCTTTGCCTTGAAATCTCTATATACTATGTTGTGGTGGTGGAGGAATTTAGCAGCTTCCAGAACCTTTAGAAACATGGATAAAGAATAAATAAAATTGTTTTTGTCTGACAATATGTGAATAATATCTAAACTCTCGATCCAGGCCATTCCTAAAAAAGGTACTGGCTTTTCTCCACAACAGTAAACGCGCGGTATAACAAAATTTCTTTCTTGCTTCACAGCTTCTTCTTCTAAAAGAGATTGAAGCTGTGATGATTCGACAAAACGCGCGTCTGGTATTGCAAGAGCCGATTCAAAATCCTTTGGCTTTTCTGTTTTCTGGACTATGTTATATGTGAGAACTGGCTTGGCTATTTTAAGGGCAATATTTTTTTCTATAAAAGAAGAACTATTTTTCATAGCTTTTTTCATGTAACATTTTATGATTGCACCTTGCCCACCTATAGCAATCAAGCCTGAAAAATTTTTTTCTGATAGCCTGCGTGGTATGTAAAAGCCATACTGAGGAGGGAAAAAAGATAAAATCTCATCTACCAGAGTATAAGGACAGGCACAGATAGAATTTGAGTATTGGCAAAGCCTATGTAGAAGTGTTCTTATACCAACCTTTTCCATGCCTTTACTCCATAATTTGATTTTCGTCTATTGTATATCTATAGAAAGATCTATTTTGATTTTTTTTTTGAGTGAGTTTCTGTATCTTGGTTTGTAATTTCTGTATTTTCTCATCTTCTGTCGTACCCAGGATTCTATCCGTAATCGCTTCACTGACTTCTCCTGGTGGAGTGTATATCTTTCCAAAAAGAGAAATTAAGAATCCTAGAAGTACTGTTAGCAGTGCGCTTATTCTTTCTATTGAGACACCATTTAGAATCAATAAAAAACAGCCGCCAAAGGCAATAGCAAAGCAGCATAAAAAAAATAACCATACTAAATCTTTATTCTGCGCCAATGTTCTATATATAGCTCTTGTATGTGCGATAGTAGATATTTTTTTCCTGTCTTGTTTTGCCTTCTCAGCAAGATCTGTACAAGTCATCCTGGATAGAGTTACCTGCCTCTTTTTTATTGGCGGATCATCTTTTATTGTATTATCTTCTCTAGTATCCTGTAAAACGGTATAGCTTTCAGTCAGTATTTTTTTGTCTAAATCTTCATATTCAACGCCAATATCAAAACAGTATACTCCTGGATCTCCTGTATGAAGAATACCATCGTCATCGATATATCCGCATTCAAAACCAGATTTTTCTCTAACCTGAAAGTGTATATCCTGATAAGGAATTTTTTCCTCTTTCCCATCAGCAGAAACAGCATATACTTCAAGCTGTATATTCTGCTTCTCTTTCAGCATGATTTTTTTTGGCCTTACATCTAGTGTTCTCATCTGCTATTCCTTAAAGACTTTTAACCTTGTAAAAGTATAGAATTAGCTTTTTTGATTTTTTCGATAAAAGAACTAATCTCTTTTTCTATCTGAGAAAGTGATGAAGCAAGCAAGGACTGCATGTTTTCTTTAGAAGAATTCACTAACTTCTCAAAATCTTCTTTTGCTTTTGCCAGAATCGTTGAAACTTCTTCTTTTGATGAATTTACCAGACTTTGTATCTCTCTAAGTTTTTCATCAATGTTTGCCTGATTTTCTATCATCTGGCTTTCTCTCGATTTTATTTCTTGTAGAACAGCTTCATTGCTCCTGCTAAACATGATCCATTGCTGATTTACGTTTAGGCGATATTTATATTCATCGTCTTTAATTTCTTCAATTTGTTTTTTTAAGGGAACAGCAATCCTCTGTTCCAGAATATCTGCAAAAATAGCTAAAGCACCAGATAGAGACTCGCTGGCCTTACTTAGATCTTTTGATTCTTCATTTACTTCCATCATCATGATTCCTTTCTGAGCTTTCTGAGCTTTTTTATCTCCTGTCCATAGCATAAAATGCCTCGTTAGCGTAATGTAGCATAAAAACCTAAATCAAAACTTCCCTGAGCTACAGAACCATTGACAAAACGACATCTCATATACTTTGCACAAATCGGTACTTCAAACGATAAAGGATCGTTAGCATCATATTCATGGGAGACTTCACCATTAAAATTTGTACCATCATGAGAAAATTCTACAATCAGCTCACCATCCTGATCTGCTTTACATGTCCCTTTGATGTAGGTGAATTCTTCTACAGAATATACAGATGAAGTATAAGTTTCACTTATACCTAAATTTGTGCTTGTAGTTTCCAGCAACTTGAAAAAATTCCTGGAAACCTTCTCACTGATTACAGGATTTCCCATCTTTTAGCTCCTCGCCTTCTCTCTTTCCAAATGGTATCTTGATATTCTCATCACCAAATCGATTCTTTTTTATCACTGCAATAAAATCGTTTATATCCAGATATATATCTACCTCATGTAAGAGAGAAGAGTTTCCTTTGTATTGATTTCCTTTTGTGTAGTGAGCAATATAAATTCCTGGGCATCTGGTTATATCTTTCAGATATTTTATTTCCTTCGTTCCGATCCCGACATCGGTTATGGAATCTATCACAAACGCAGTTGGTCGGAAAGTGCGCAATTCCTTAAGAAATTCACGGAATGAATCTGCCTTAGAAAAAAGGAAATTTTTGCCAGAAACCTTATTAAGTCTAATTTTTCGTTGTAAGCTTTCAGCATGTTTTTCTTCATAAGACCAATAAATACAAGACCTTGTATTTTTGGATATAGCATCAGCAATTTTTAAGGCAAATGTTGATTTTCCCTGGCTTGGCCTTCCAGAAAAAAGAGCCGTCCATTGTTTTGGCAACCTACCTAAATAAGCATATCCAGGTATTGTCTTACCAACAAATTTTTCTTTCAAAAGATCATCCGCACTTTTTAAGGTGCATTTACTTATTCTTTTTGGAAGCCTGACTATAGAAAATTTTTTACCGCAAACGCACTCTTTTCTGAATTGTCCATATTCCATCCTGCATGAAATGCAGTAATAAGCAAAATCCATTATTTTACCTTTGCCAATAAAAAACATTCAACATCAATACCATCAATAGCATCATCCAAATTTTCTATTGTCGCCTTGACAAATTTTCCAAAAATTTCAATTTCTACAGGCTGTGAGTCATTGTTTATTTCCATCTCTTTAGGATACCTGTATTGTAGAGTTCCTCCTGTATCATTGATTCCTTGCCATATTGTTAGTTTGCAATGGCCATCAGAATGAATCAGTCCAGAGATCACATTAAAGCCAACTACAGGGACACCTTCTGATTCTTCTGATTCTCCTAATGCTATTCCATCATAAAATTCATGAATAACAACTGGTTCATCTATCATTTTTGCATCTTCTTTACTACAAGGAAACCAGATATAGAAACAACAATACCATGCTTATATACAGCACTTTGATTCGATATATCAAAGAGAATCTCAGTATTTTCTTTGATTACCTCGATTAGATTGGGATCAAAGTTATAAAAATTATCCCCTCTACCACTACCAGAACTAGAAGAAATAGAAGAATATATAAGACCACTTGTGCTTGTAGTCCTATCCTCTGTAGGAAAAGGAGAATTCCCTGGCACATATTTACCTAATTGAAAGATATTCCTACTTCCTGCTTTCAGAGTTATAATCAAATCTTGTTTGGCCTGGTATGATAATGGTTTGATATACACCCTCTTGAGCATATAATTCATACCGCTTGGTACTTTGAGCATCTTGATAGTATCTGAACCACCAGGTTCTATTTTTCGCTGCTGATCAGAAGTTCTAAATGGGTCTAACATTTTTTTACTCCTGATTCAAACCTGCCAGAGTAAAGAAAATCCTGTTTTCAGCACTGCTCAAATCCACTACCTCTATTTTCAATTTTGTATTTTTTGCTATAGGAATCTTATCAAAAATTCTATTGTATTCTGCACTTCCTAAAGCATCGGAATGTATCCAGCCATTCGACCATCGAAGACCATTATTGGTATCGCTAATCCTGAATTTAAAAGCACCATCGCTATAGGCAAGAATCTGAGAAAGTACAAAGTTTCCATAGCTGAAAGTAATATACTCAGCTCCCTCAGCACCAGAGCTAAGAGTGATAGTAGAATCCGTAGTATAGAAAAAGCTATATTCCTTTTCTTTTGGTTTCTCTTTCTCTCCTATGATCTTTTTACCTTGCAAAAAGAATCGTATCTGGTTCTCTGCCCCTGATAAATCAGTAGGAATCAAAAAGATAGTGCTACTTTTATTAATTTCATGTGGTTTGGGAAGCATGAAAAAGCGGCCAGCTCCACCAAAAATTGTCTGAGCATGGATTCCAGCATTACACAGTCTTCTACCTCGGCCAGGATCATCAATTTCTAAAAGAAATTCTTTGCTTGTGGCTTTACATCCAAAAGATTCAATCACCATCCTTGCTAAATCATCATTGGATAGTGATACCCTTGTAGTAGCATTGGCACTCAAGGTTAATAGAGAATCTCCACTACTTTCATCAATCGTTAAAAAATACGGTAAATAAGGTAACATAAAAGCCTTTCATGAAAGAGAACCAGAATACTAAATCCTGGTTCTCTATGCTTGTTATTGTCTTCCTAAAATACCATGCAAAACAACCCACAGATAGAATGCTGCAGAAATAGCAGTAGCAGCCTCTCTCTTAATTTGACAAGAGAAAGTAGCCTCTTTGTTGATCTCCAATGCAACTGGTTTTCCTTGTTTATCGGTCATAGAGAGATCATAATATGGTTTATTTGTCTTGCCGTTTACAAAAGATTGCAGAGTTGTAGTTGAGGCGGTTGTTGCTACAGAACCATATAGACCGCCACAGTCAGGAAGTAGGAATAATGGGCCAGTGAAAAGATCCAGCCCTGAGAATTTTATTTCCACATAGCTATAATCGAATAGCTTGACTAAATCTGCAATAGGAACAGCACCTTCAGCATGAATAGAAATCCCTTCCAAGAAAAAATGCTTATTATCTCCCAGGCTTCCAGCATTTGTCATGTTTGTTGAGAGAAGTCCATCAGAAATAGATTTGAAATAATTCATTGTTTGGCTTGCCGCAGCAGTGACCTGCTGACGGTCATAAATAGGCTGATAGCTATAACGAAGACCAGTTCTCATACTTCTTTGTTCGATTAACATATTCTTTTCCCTTTCATTTATTTTAAATTATTAAACTTTTTTAAAAAGATGTTTTTAAATATTTTAATTCCACCAGGGCATATCGCTACTATTTTTTCTCATAGGTGTAGCAACAGAACCATTCAGTTTTCTTGCCAGGAAAGCTTGTCTTACTTTGTTTCGATCAAAACCAGATAGAGCGTAGACTTTTTCTCCTGTAAGAGCATTTTCTCTATAATATTTACCATTTTCATCCATATATATATAAGTATCCATAGTTACATCATCAGGCCATTTTAAATTGTTGGTATTGTTGGTATTGGTATTGTTGGTATTGGTATTGTTGGTATTGGTATTGTTGGTATTGGTATTGTTGGTATTGGGAGTACTGGAAGTCTTTTTGATGAAACGATCGTATAGTATTTTCCCCAGACCAACTACCTTTGTGGCAACACCAGCAACACCACTGTACACGAAAAGTTTTTGGTATTCTTCATCAGGTGCAAAAGAAGCTTCTACCATAGTCGCACCAACACCAGCACCGATAGCAACTAATTTGCTATATATCTGAGCATTTTCTGCTGCTTTAGCATCATTGGCTTTTGTTGCTTTTTCCAAAAGCTTCTTAGATACTTCCTGGTCAATCCAATCTACTCCAAAAGCAATAGCAGAAGCATTACCAACGCTTACTAGAGCAGCCTGCCAGACTTTATCTGTCACAGGATTTTCCAGTGGATTGGATTTTACTGCTTCCAATGCCCCAATTTCAGGATTTACGGTTACAGGAACTAACTCTACAACGCCTTTAATCATACATTGCTGTTTTTTCTTTGCATCTTTCTCTACTGCTGTAATCGTCAATTGATTGCTTGCAGCAACAGTAGTTTCTTGAGTATTAATAATTTTAGAGATTTCCAGCAATTTATTCTGTGAAGGATACATACTTCTGATATTGCTAGGAATATCAATTCCTTTTTTCTCTGCATAGTCAACGAGGCCTTTTATTGTTTTCGTTATATCCTTTTGTGGATTCATCAGCATTAACTGACTCATGGTTTATTTACCTCCCTTTACTTTTCTCCAGGCCTTTTTCATTGCCTGTGAACGGTTAGAAGCTTCTCCAGACTGCATAAGCCTGTCAGAAATTTTCATTACCCTGGATGCTTTACTCGAAGATGCTTTTCGTTTTTTTGCACGCTTTTTTGTACTCCCTTTGTACACTATCTTGTATCCCTCTCTGCTAAGAGCTTTTTCTACAGTAGCTAAAGAAATTCCTTTTTTCGATGATTTCGGCGATTTTCGTTTCTTTCCCTTTTTTCTTTTTTTAGGCGGATTGTAAAAATATTCTAATGACATAACTTTCTCCTATCTATCTTTTTAACCATCCATCACTTGTATCCATATACGTCTGTCCTAACAAAAACAAGGTATTCCCCGATGGATCAGAATATAGCTTTGTGCTAGGCATATCATGCTTATAATGATGTGGGCTTTTGCGTCCTTTTGGTGGTATGTACACCAAAGAAGGCATCTTCCCTACTTCCACTGCTATGGGAATATTGATTCCTGGCGGTGCTGTTACCATCTTCAAATCGCTTTTAACTGGCAATCTTCCATGTTGTGATTTATATGATCTCACAGCTTTGTCAAAATCCGAACGGTTTAAATTGCTATTTAGTCGCTTGGCATATTTATATAAATCCTCCTTTTCATCAGGAGGGTTCTTAAGTATCTTTGCTGCCCCCAGAATTTCTTTAAAAAGAAAAAAACCACCAATCGCTACTCCGACTTTCATCACAATAGAAATAGCATCTGAAGTCGCCTGTATTATTTTCTCTGATCCATCTGCTAATGCTTTGGAAGCTTTAGCTATTCCAGTTTCTATATTTTTTTTCGTCTGGCTAAAATCTGGCAAAACATTTTCTATTGTCAGAAGAATAGACTGAGCTTGATTTACGTCAATACCTACTATCGCATCTTTCAGTATCTTGACTTTGTTATAATTCTTTACATATTCTCCTGAAACTTTGTTATCTATTATAGAGAATACCTCTGAATTCTCCATCAATAGAGCATGAGGAAAAAAAAGATACTCTATAAGATTCAAAATCTCTGGCACAAGATTCAAAGTATCAAAATAATTTAAATCTTCCATCGTCTCTTTGGAAAATTTTATTCCTAGATTAGAAAATAGATTGTTTATTTCAGGAAGAAAAAAGAATGGTACTATATAACTACTTTGTCCTTTTTTTCTATAGACAGCTAAAGCCTCTACAGCAAGGGTAATCACATTGATAATTTCCAAAATATCGCTTAGAATATAGGCTTCATGATCCTTAACAAAATTCAGGCTTTTAATATAAGATTCCCATTCCGCTAGCGTAAACATTTCTCTCAGCTTATGCAAAAAAGCTGTATGCCCAAATTTTCTTTCTACTTCGCTTCTGTTCAGGAAATAGTTTTCTATCCCTACTCCCTGGCTCTTGCTAGGAACAAATTTCATTTCACCAAAATCATTACTGCCTTCCCAAACGAAATTTCCATTTAAGCTCATACTTCACCTACATTTTCTTGATAGCAGTAATGCCAAGATAAATACCCAATCCTATTAATCCATATTTAATGATGTCATCGGTTTTGATTTGGTTACTACTATCAGAATTTTGTTTCATAGCAGCCATATAAGCTATCTGCAATTGCAATTGTTCGTTTGTCGTACCTGATGTACTCAAGCCAAGTGCTTTTGCAAGAGAATTCAAATCTGTTGCCTGTGTAGTATTCACACCTAAAGTATTTGCTAAAGCTTTTATTCCAGTAGCATCTATAGGTTGCTTGTTCATTGCTGCTATCAATGCTGGTGCCATTTGCGCACTAGCTTGTATAGCTGTTTGCAGCGTTTTATTTATATCAGTTGCTTTAATATCCCAAAAGCTACTTTCATTGGAAGTATTGGAAGTATTGGAAGTATTGGAAGTATTGGAGACATTACTATCTTCTCCATACAAAGCATACATCCATTCCATTTCTTCGTCACTTATATCTCCATTCCACCAATCCCTTTCAGCGTCTTCTAAGGTATAAGACATAGCCTTACTCCTTTCTTCTTCACTAAGTGTTTCATCAATCCATTCCTCTCCTGTCATAGTGCTTGTGTCTGTAAACTCCCATTGATCTACGACATCTTCCATGAGAGTAAGTTCATCAAACTCCAATTCTTCAGCCTGTATACTAGCTATAGTATCCTCATACATTGGCTTTCTCCTTTGCTACTTTTTCCATGAAACGCATAAAATTAGCCTTTATGAGGTAATAGAATTTATCTTCCTCGAAATTCTTATCTGTCAGAGACTTCATTCCTTCCACATAATATCTTGCTCTCTCTTGCTCTTCCTGAATTTTGTTTTCCCAATCCTCTTTTGCTTTTTCCGCTACTTCCTGAAGTGGAGTTAATGCCTGGTCTAATCCTTCACGCTGTTTTTCCTCGTACCTATTCCATCTGGCTATGCTTTCCTGGATTTCCTCTTCTGTAATTGGCTCCTCTGAACTACCCTGGCTTTGTTTTCCTTCTATAACTGCTATTTCATGCTCTGATTGTTGATATGTAGAATGCTGATCTCCTAGAAATTCCTTATCCAAAGTATGCACAATCGTATATTCATCTTTTTCCTGCGTATACAAGATATACCATTCCCCGATCCTATATCCCTTGAAGTACGATTTCTTCATGTTCACAAGAACATATCCCTGCCCAACCAAATCCCAGACTATCTTATTTTCCTTTGCCTTTCCCAGGGCATTGGCTGCATTCTTCATCTTCCACTCAGTACCATTCCACCAGAAATAGACTGAATTATAGGGGGGTTTTTTATCGAAAGGTGGTGCTACTTCTGTAGCTCTATCAGGTTTGGGATTCGGCCATCTTTTTTCCGTATAGTGCAGCTCTGCTTTGATAGCTCCAACATACTTGCCATTCTCATCAAACTCGAAATAATAGACATTACCATCAGGAGGTATGCTAAATTCATTCTGCTCTTCTTCAAACTCAATGAAGGAAATTGCAGAAAGAGCAGCGTTTTGGTATAATTCCTTGCTCCACTCTTTATCCTCTGAGCTTACCAACGTTTCATATCCCTCATCCTTATCCATCAGGATATAATAGGTTCTCCCTGTCTCTATAGGTTCTACCTTCTGTACAAGGAAAAATCCTTGATTTTCCATCAAATCTTTAACTATGGTATTTTCCTGGGCTATATTCCAGGCATACGGCGTATTCCTGATTTCCCAATCTTCACCTGTCCAGTAATTGTTCACAAAAAAAACACGACCATTATCTCCTGTGAGATCAGGAGAAAAACCATCTTCATGGCTATTGACGTTGGGAAGCTCTGTTATTTCTGGATCATTGAAACGCATTTTCTTTGGATACCAGGGAACATTCATCCTATAAGGGCATAGTATAGTACTATTGGCAGGGATTACTTGAATGCTATCAATCCCTATTGCCTTTAGGAAATGCTTTGTTTCTGGATGGTACAGGTATCTAAATTTTACATCGCTCATAGCTGCACTCCAGGGATTTGAGCTGGTGCTGATGCTGGAAGTGATTTTCTTTTTCTATAGTAAGCATATCCGCCACCGATTGTAGCTAGACCTAAAAGCCACCATATACTAGAGCTTTCCTGGCTTGTTTGACTTGTCTGATTTGTTTGATTCTGGATGATTTGATTCTGTGAAATCTGATCTGTTTGACTCTGGAATTGTTCCTTATCTATTTCTCTTTCCAGCCTTATCTTGTCAAGCTGCATCTGTAAGGCTGCAAGATCATCTAACCTCTGTATTTGTGCTTTGATACTCTCTGCCTGAATTTTAGCAATATTAAGCTCTATCTCAGTCCTGGATTCCAGGCCTTCAGCCTGTATATCCGATATTCTCAATTGTGCTTGAACAAGCTCTTCTTCTAGTGCAAGCCTTCTTTGCGTTACTTCCTCATTTAATTTAGCTTGCTCTTTAGCTAAATCAAGCATTTCAACATTGATATAAGAATTTATACCTACAGAAGCTGCACTTAAAGCCAATTGTCCAATGGCTATTCCTATAGGAACTGTACCTAACTGTTTCATACAGCTACTCCATATTCTGCACGCAAGCCAGAGATATACTCTTGCAATTCCAGCTCTTTTTTTTGCCTGTAGTTCAATACCTCCTGCTGTGCATTGAACCAAATATCATTCACGATCTTTCCATACTCAGCCTTTTCTTCCTCAAGTATCTTTTCTTTCATCAACGTATATTCCAAAAGTTCCTCTAATAGAATCACATCTTTTTCCAGCTTCGCCAATGCTTCCCTTTGTGCCCTTAGCTCAAGATTCATCTTTCCTTTCATTGCCTTAAGTTGTTCTATTGCCTCCTCTTTTCTAAGCTTCATTTCTCTTAGATCATCAGCTGTAATAGCTGAATTCACCAACTCAATTGCTGCTGTTAGCAATAGCGATTGAGTGCCAGGAATAAATTGCAAAATGATTGAACCAACCAGCAATCCAATGCGTATAAGAAGCTTCCATTCTTCCCTGGTCATACGGAATGGATTATCTATACCTGATGCAATCTCCCAAAAAGCCATTTGCCCTTGACCTGAAATTACCTTTGACCAAAAATTAGGAGAATTACCGCCACCTAAAGCATTAGCAAGAATATTATTTCCAAACATACTTCCTATCGTATACCCTGCATACACTTTCACGCCAAGAACCAGAAGCTTGCCAAAGAAACCCATTTTATCTTCCCATCTGGCAAATTCTTTAGCTATCCTATAGAAAACACGCTCTACCTCACCACCAAGACCTACCTTACGAAGCACTCTAAACGCTTCCTTGAAAGCCCTCTTG
Organism: uncultured bacterium; assembly: GCA_938003875.1. GTDB lineage: Bacteria > Planctomycetota > Uabimicrobiia > Uabimicrobiales > JABWCH01 > JABWCH01. Next base: position 18,322 of record CALKWO010000121.1, on the reverse strand, counting down.
ATAGTTTTTTTCAAACCTCCAAACAGCCGTTTGAAAAAATCAAAAAATCCCGCCAAATCCTGATAATTCTTATCATCTACCCATACCCTCATCCTCCCAAATTCAGTAGGCATATATCCAGGAAAAGAATCAGGATCAGCAGGATCATACCCCTTTAAAAATCCATCCGTACCAATCCCAACCATAAGTAAAATATGGGCAAAATGCTCTTCACCAGGATAGGAAACTGTGACATAGAACACCCGATTTCCTATTGCTTTGTTCAAACTTCCCAAAAGAATACAGAAATCATCACAATCTCCCACTTTATATTTCAATGTTATGAGGGGGTTTTGAAGTAGTTCTGCTTCCAATGGATCGTTCATAAACTTGATATTGCTTTTCACCCATTCAAAAAGAGCATCCGCTTCCGCTTCCTTGTCTCTTTCTGGACAATGGCGTGTTATTTCCCTGGCAATAGAGATTATATTCCAATCCACACAATAGCGATTTACCATATCATCTATGGCTCGGATTGTTCTTGCTATGCCCTCATCCCCTTCACCTATTTTTACATAGGTTATATTTGGCATATTTTGTAATTTAGAACCTTCTGTATTATCTTCATTGTCTATTTCAGAAAATGCTAAACTATCTATAATCTCATATTTATCAATATTTTCCATATTTTTTTTCCTGGATATGTATAAGATGTTATACATATTTATAATTTTACAGTAATAAAAAAATTTTATTTGACAATGGGAATTCTGTCAAATAAAATAACACAAGTATTTTTCCCGTTTTTCTTTCTATATATAGAAGGAAAAAAAACTTTAGATCGCTCTTTTAGGAAAAAGCAATGTGGATAGAAATTGACCCAATAGAAAAAGGCCAGCAATGCCCATTTTGTATGAGCAAAGATACAACTCATGCAATTGGGAAAAAAAAATTCTGGCTTGTTTTTCATTGCAATGATTGCACCAGCAGCTATTTCATGCCTTTACAACTATTAAACAAAAAAAAAATATACGAACTAATAAATGCCATTACTAAATCTCTCGAAAATCTTTTAGGAGATAGCTATGATCTGATTATTCAAAATTGTGGAAAATCAATCTATAAAGGAAAATTCCTTTGCCCTATTTGCAAAGCCAAACTTGATTTGGTGACGCATTCAGGACCAGGAAAGAAAAGAGGAAAGAAAAAAAAGCCTCATCCTTCGTTCCGATGGAGATGCCTAAAATGCCTTACATCTGGATTCACCCATGAAAAGCAAATGAATAGATGGAAAATGATAAGTTCTTTATTACAGTCTGAGAGTATTTAAGGAGAAAATAGAATGGCTGATGATACAGAAATCGAAGAACAGGAAGAACAGGAAGAACAGGAAATACAGGAAGAAGAACGCGGAAATTACCTGCATGAAATTAAAAAAAAATTGAAAAATGGCAAATGGAGAAGAGTAGCAGAAATAACGGTAAAACCTAGAGACCATATTGAAAATATTATTGAAGAAAGTACTTGGGGTGGACCTGGTATCTATCGTTGCTATATGAAAAATCCAGAAACCTTAGAATATTTAGATGAACCTCCTTATGTTGTTACTATAGATGATGAAGAAACAGAAAATGAAAAAACGAAACAACACCCGATGGATTCGATGATAGAAACACTTCAAAAAGAAACAGAATTTCAGTCAGCTCTAAATACAAAAATTAAGCTAGAAGAAGCAAGTAAATTCAGACAACCAGAAATCAAAAAAGAAGACATCCAGAAAACAGTAGAAGAAACCGTACAAAAAAGCGTCAAGGAAACTACGTCTAGCATCCTGGAAAATCAAAAAGAAAGCATGAGCGACAATCTAAAATTCATGCTATTTCTACAACAGCAACAATCCAATAAAGGTGATTCTACAGCAGCAATTTTAGTCGAATCTATGAAGTCTATGCAGCAACAAAATACGGCTATGATGGAATCCATGAGACAACAAAACCAGAATAACCTGGCTCTACTTGTAGAAGCCATGAAACCAAAAGAAAGTAATCTGGAAAAGGTTATTACTGGTATCTTAGACTCGCCTTTTATCAAAGATGTCTTTTCTCTTCTAAGACCGAAAGAAACGACCTGGGAAAAAATCATACCAATCCTGATGGAGAAGACAACAGCTTCCGTCGTAAACCAGATGGATACAACCATGAAGCTAATAGCAGATAGCAAAAACAATCCACCTGTTGACTACGATAAACAAACCCAAAGCAAAATACATTTCATAAAAGAAATTGCCAGTGTGGGAGTAAATGCTGTAAAGGAAATTTCAGAAATCTTTTCTATGAAACTAGATCTGACACCACCACCACAGCCAGCACCACAGCAGCCACAGCCAGCATCACAGCAGCCACAGCCAGCACCACAGCAGCCACCACCAGCACCACAGCAGCCACAGCCAGAAGATGATCAAAATAAAGTCGTACAGAAAGAATTTCTCATAGCCTTAGACATCATAGAAAAAAACTATGATAAAAACCTGGACGAAATCATTCCCTTGCTACAACAGCAAACACCGCTTATCGTCTATATCTTGAAAAAGAATGAAAAACAAGAAGTGCTAAAACACATCAACGTACCAGAAAAAGTAAAAGATAGAATCAGCGAGCTTATTGATATGATAAAAAAGGAGACAAATCATGTCTAATTCAAGTCCATTGCCAGGACAAATCCTTCTCGATACGATGGAACGCCTTATCCGATCTAACCAGGAGCTTTCCCAAAGAGTAGAAATTCTCAATTCTCACATAGAGACCATATACAAAGAAGCAAAAAGCTATACAGAAAATTCCTATAAATCAGAAATAGCCAAAGGCCTTTCCAACCTTGCCAGCAATTTTTTCAACAAAGGAGCAAACCGTGGATAAAAAAGAAAAAAAAGAAAAACACTGTCCATTCATAAGCAATATTGCCCAGGTCATTCATCCATTTACACAGCAACCCATGTTACAAGCATTAACCTCACCTTGCATAAAAGAAGAGTGTATCTTCTATAACTATGAAACAGGATATTGCCATCTTCTTGAAACTGCAAAAGCTATCAAAACATTTACCACCATCGAATTGCAAAAGACATAAAACAGAAAGCCCAGGCTAAAATCCTGGGCTTTCTGTTTTCATTAAGTTTTCTCCTATCCAATTTTTTCTATCATAGCCAAAAGATTTCTTTTCATTTTTTTAGCATTGTCTGTCATATCATTTTCATCAACCATTGCGTATTCTTCCCACAAAAAATGAATCTGCTCATGAATCTCTTCTTCTAATTCATCATGATTGCTTCCATATACATCAATACCTATTGGTTCATACACTAAATACATAATTTGTTGATCTTCACTTAATTTTGGAAATAAACTAATTTTTTCTTTAAATTTTAATATATAGTCTTCATATAAGAAAACTTCTAAATCAATAGGAGAAATATCTAATTCGCATATATTTCTTACTTTACAAATTCTACTAGGATTTCCTTTTTCAATACTAAGATGATTCATTAAATCATAAAAACCCGTTGATCCTGCTAAAGGTTCTCCTGTATCTATTCTTGCTCTTTCATTTTCTTCTAGTGCTTTCATCGTCAAAATATCTGTCAAAACATCCCATTCCTTCAGTAAAGACTTCATTGAGGAGATATAGTCTTGCATTGCTTCTATCATTTCTTTTTCAATAAAAGAAAGAGTAGCTTTTTCTCTCTTGACAGCTTCTTCATAGCAAAGTATTAGTAATACTGGTAAAAAACTTTTTTCGCAGATTTCCATCATTGCATATCTGTTTACATATACCAGCTTTTCAGGCTTGGTTTTTAAAATTTTTTCCAAAAGATGAAAATTATAAAAAATATATTTATCAGTTACCTTCTTTTTATCCTCTTCTAAGCTTGCAAATAGATCACATTCTTTGATTGCATTCTTCATTGATGCAATCATATCAGGATTTTTATCTATTTCTTTTGCTATCTTTATGCTTATTTTTGTATAAAGAAATACAAATTTAGGAAGCTTTAAAAGAATAGTATTCTTATCTTTTGATTGCAAAATTGGCTCAATACATTCTCTTTTTATTAGATACAGAATAAGCTCATATTTATCCAAAAGAATATCAGGTATCGGATTCCAAAATGGAATTGGTTCATATTCTTCTACTTCACATTCTATCATCATGGCTTTCTCCTTATAAAGTTAATCCTCTTTCCCATTATAACAGATTACCATTCTATTATCAATTCCAGACTTTTAGAATGAGTTTAGTACTAAGCAAATATCATGTTGAATCTATATATACTCCATATATAAATTCAACACGTTGATTGCTATTTCCCAGGCACCAGATTCACTTCCATATTATCCTGGCTGAAGTCCTGTAGCGATCCGCTTGCTATGTCTGAGCCTACCCCTGCTACGTAAGTTATACCTATGGTAAAAAATCCGTGGCTGGCATTGAGTACCAGGGAGCCGAACCATGCCCAACCGTTTTGGCTTACTTTTATGGGTAGGGATTGGGTTTGGTAGCCTTCCTTGCTGATTTGCATTATGCCTTCTTCCCTGGGTACTCTCAGGGTGGTTGGTGTTACTCCTGATTTTCCGTGAAAGCTTACGTTTGCTCCTGGTGGATTGGTGATTATCGAAATTGTGGATTCCTTATCTCTCAGGATGGACATACAGCCTGTGAACAAAAATACTAAAACTGTGAACAAAATTAGGTTTCTCATGCTATATCCTTTCTTTCAAAAATATGGATTTCTCTCTTTCCATCATCACAATACTCTATAGTGGGAATCGTTAGTTTCATGACTTCGTTTTTTACCTCACCTGCACAAAATTTTTGTATCTTTTTTGCCAGCTTGTACCATAGCAAGATTGATACCTTGACCTGGTCAATGGCTTCCTCGATCTTTTCCTCTGGTATATCTAGGAAATCCTCAAGTCTGTCTATTTTGTATCGCATTGGGTTGCTCTCCTGAAAAAATCCTCTTCTCCCCAATTTCCCCATAGTTCACCGAGGGAATATTCATGTACCCCTATCCATTCCTTGATTCCCTTAACCATGTTCATAGGAAAGATTTTTGTATTATCATTTTCATCTTTATGAAATACCAAAACCTCATCCACAGAACAATAGTCCAAAAGATAGGGAGAATAGGTAGTAATGATTACCTGTGCCTTCGGAATTTTTTTTAATTTACCTACAGAAAGACACCGAAGAAACTCAGTTATCCCCTTGAGACAAGAATAATGCACTCCGCATTCTGGCGATTCTAAAAGAAGGACATTATCACTATGAGAAAATAGAATAGATTGCGGATATAACATAGATAAAAAACTGTGTGGAAGCAATTCAACATTCTTATCTTCTAGGTAGATAGCCATTTCTTCCGCTAGAGAACGATTATAATAATCTTCTCTTTTTCTTTCTGGGAATATAATATTAAAATCATGACTGTAATATCTTTGAATCGCTTTCAAAAAGGTTGTTTTGCCAGTGTTGTTTTTACCAATTAACACGTTGAAATCCCCAAGAGGAACATCAACATCTTTCAAACATCCATATTCTTTAATTTTTGCATACTTCAACATAAAAATTCCTTTAGTTAAAAATTCGTATATGTAATAGATGCACATAAAGTTGTTGTTACATTATCGTTCTTAGTAGCATAGCTTTTATGCGTAGCATACGAAGGCATGGTATATATATTTGTATCCTTCTTTGGCCTACCTGCTAAATCCTTCTTTGGCCTACCTGCTAAATTTTTGTAATGATAGCATTCCTTAAAAAAGCAATGGCACTCAAGGCAATATTTCCTTTTATCCTTCTCCCTTCGTCTTTTCCGTCTATCCTGTTTTTTCCGTCTCTTGTTTCCTAGCCAGGATTGCTTTCGCTCCCTGGCTTTTTTGTTTCGCTCGATCTGTTTTTGTAGCCTGGGGTTCATATCGTTCTTCCAAAAAGTCCCATATACGCTATGAGTCCCATCACGGAAACTGCTGAGATTACATATAGATACAACAAAAAATTAAACAACCATTTGCATTTATCCTTTTGGCAGAATGCTATTGTTATGGAAGAAACGCAACAGGAAATTAGAAAAACGCAGTAAATCTTGTATATCATGGGTTTACTCCTTTTTAGTACTTTCTAGTTTTTCTACAATGACATGAAAAAGATACTGACATAACTCAATCCCTTTCCTTTCAATAACTTATCTTTATTCTGCAGGAGATGCAGGAGATGCAGGAGATATTTTCTTCCATCGCCACTATGGGTAAATTATGTACCCTATATTTTTTCCCCCACATGGGGTAGGGGATTTTATCTCCTGCATCTCCTGCATCTCCTGCATTTTTATATTAAACAAGAAAAATCCGCATTTACATCGCATTCTAGTTTCCATATCGTACTTCCTGTCCTGTCCTCTCCTGATGCCTTAATACAACATCCATGCTCCCATCTCCCTTTTATAGATCGAAGGTAGCAAGAAATATTAGTAGACGTCATCTCGCCTTTGATGAATTTTTCCGCTGCACCAAGAAGTGCATCTGATAATTCCCTATTTTCTTTTGCTATATCAACCAGTTCCCTGGCAGACACAGCTTGTTTTACGTTTCTCATCCAGGCAAAAAACAGGCTCTTCAGGGTTATTCTGACAGGATCGCTCTGTTCGATTTCGTCACGAGTTCCACAAGGGTCTTCCATTCCTACCCACATAACGGCACCCCTGACCCAATTTGACCATTGCTCGAATCGTCCAAATTGTTTTATATTTTCTGGCTTTGGCCTATCTGCCACATGGTATGCTCTTAAAATAGTCAAAGCATCCCTTATTATTTCGCTTCTGTGTTCTGGAAGCCATTTGCGCAAATCTATTTTGAACTCTCGTTCCCCTGGTCTCTCGCACTGTGCATCCAGGGAGCAAAGTAAAGCTCGTGTGGATATGTCGGCCTTAAAGGAAAGATTGTTTCCCGTGACTGCCCATGTTATACGGGTACTTACTTTTGGCATTATGTTTGTTCCTAATAGCCTTCCTCCCTCCCATTTTTCACTTGTTAGAATAGAGCAAAGGCATTCCCCTGAAAGTGGGGTATATATATTATCCAGGCAAATGATCGGACTCCCTGTCATAAGAAAGCTGAGATATTTCTTTTCTGCGTCTTCCTCCGTTTTTGGCTTGTTCTTTGGTGCAACCTCGCTGCCAGTCGCTATTGTCCCCACAACAAGCATCGGTAAAAAGCTCTTGCCTGTCGCCATTTTTGGCGCGGAAAATCCAAAAATAGGTGCTGTTAGAAGGCTTTTTCTGATTAGCGCAGTAAGTATCATTGTTACTACAACAGCTCTATCCTTCTCTGAAACAAAGGGAAATTCAGCCAACGGAATCTTGATTCTTTCCAGAGCTGCTTTTGCATCTTCTATGGTTGGAAATTCTGGAACTGGCAAGAATTCCGTATTTTCATTACAGAAGAAAAGACCAGTCTTTGTGTCGTATCCTGGCTTATCCAGGATACTTCCGTCCTCTCTCAAGGTGGGTGCTGCAATAATTCCTGTTAAATACGGCACTTCCCATTCTTCCTTGCCACAAACCGTTTCTGCTAAAACTTTTGGGCAATCCACTTTCTTCCATTCCCCATCTGATTCTTTCAGAAAAACTGCCTCCTCTGAAAGAAGCTTCATCATGTAATACGCTCCAATAGGCCGTATTACCCATGTTTTTGTCGGTCTTCCATCTTCCATCTTCTCTACTTCCTGAACAGCCCTAACAAGCTTGCCATTTTGTTGGAAAATTTTTCCTGTATCAGTCAGGATTTCATCTATCCTTCTCAGGTTCTCCGTCATGAAACCGCCGTCTAATTTTATTACTGGTCTTTTTTCGTTGCTGGCAAGTTCCCTTGCGAAAATATCCCTGTAGGCCTTCTTTACTGCGTTCTTGAAAGTTGAAAAGGAAATAGAATACTGCGCCTTGAGCTTATATTCTTCAAAAATTGCTTTGCAGTCCACATCTATACTGTATTTGCTTTCCGCCAAAATTTCAGAAAGCTTATAGTAATTGATATGATCTTCCCAAATGTCTGTTTTCGCTTCATTCAAAAGAGAGAACATTTCCTCATCTGGTTTCCGTCCTGCCTTTTCGATAGATACCAGGTGGTCATCTATCCCTTTATTTTTTAAGTCGAAACTTACTACCTTTACGTTTCCTCTTTTCTTTTTCAGAAATAGAAAAAGTTTCACCAGGGCTATTTGCACGTTTGGTTTTTGCCTGTAGTCAGAATCAAAGACAATATATACATCCCTGCATGAAATCGTTATCTTGTCCCATTCTGGGCAAGTTTTCCACATCTCTACTCCTGAGATTCCAATCACTGCGAAATTCCCAACCTTTCGTAACTCCTGTGCAACCTTAGCCGACTTCTTTTCTCCCTCCACTATGACAAGTGGGAAATGGGATCTTGACAGCTTTTCCTCATCTCCTTTGAGAAAATATAAATGCTGTGTGTTCTCGCATATATTTTTAATGGGAGAAATGTACTTTTGCCCCTCGATTTCGTATCTCAGTTTTATTCTTCCATACTTTTCGTATGCGCAAAGGTATGGGATAAGATAAGCTGGAGTCATTTGCAGTATTGATTGACCGTCTTTTTTGGTAAGCCCAACACACTCTATCATGTCGTCATGATCCTTTATTGGTCTTATTCCCATCTCCTGAGCTATTTCTTTGTTTATACCAGATTTATCCAGGTCTTCCTGTATCCATTCGGTTAACATTTTTCTCTCCATCTATTGCGTAAATTCTTTTTTCATCCTCTGATTTTCTTCCTCGAACATGCTTAGCTTGTATTCCAAAAGTTTGTTTTTCTTCTTTATGCTATCGTATTCATTGCGAAGCTTATTGAATTCGTCATAGATTGCCTGGTTTTCTTTATCTAGTTTTTTTATTTTTTTCTCTTGCTCTTGGAAATCTTTTGCTTTTGGACTTGCATTTTCTCTGAGATTGTTTATAATATCCTTCTGATCCATGATTTCCCTTCCCATCTCGAAATTTTCTTTTTTCAAAATTTCAAGATTTTTTTCGGATATCAGGTTTGGGGAATTACGGAGAGAGGCAAGCTCTTCTCTGAGCTTTTTGTTTTCGTCAGCAAGCTTCTGGCTTTCTTCGCTGGAAGCTTGTTTTTTCTTCAGCTCCTCGAGTTCGACTTTAAGATGCTGATTCTCTTCCTGAATCTGGGAAATCTGCACGCCTGGCTCTGCTTTTCCTATCTCGGATTCTCGTACAAGGCAATTGCTGCTTATCGTCCTTTTCATTGCCTTTTGTGCTTCTTTTTCGGATGTCAGGCCACAGGTCTTGATTTCTTTATCTCCATTACTCCATAATTTCACTACTACCCAATCTGATCCGTCTTTTTCATACCAGTACTTCGCTTTTTGCTTTGTACTGTAGAAAATTTCTTTTTCCTGGATTTCGTGAGTTTGGACTGGCTTTTCTGTGGTTGCCAGGGATAGTTGTTCTTTTTCTTTCAAGCGTAACTCAAATATTTCCTTATTCATCTCATTGAGCTGATTGTTCAGCTCAGAAATCTCTTGCTTTAAGGCATTGAGCTGATTGTTCAGCTCAGAAATCTCTTGCTTTAAGGCTTTAACTTCTCCCTCATGAATCCGTTTCATCCTCTCTTTGAGCTTTACAATCTCGATGGAATCTTTGGCCAAAGGAAGAAAAGGATCATCCACTTCAGGATTTTCTACAGATTCTGCTTCCTCAGCATCCTGGATTTCCTCTTTCGGCTCTTTCTTGTCTCCCCAGAAAAGACAAATATCTTCATCTTTATTTTTTTCTATAATGACTTTTTTTAGGCCAAGTTCTTTTATTTTTCCTGCTACGACCTTTTTTGCCTCGCCTTCTCTATCCCTTTCTTCGTCATTTGCTCGAAAAGAGGCCAATGTTTCAACATCCCCTCGCCCAGCCCAGAATTTGGCATGCCAAGTCATAATGAATCTCTCGATTTTGTTGCCAAGTCCGTCATCAAAAAAAATTGATTTTTCCGTTACTTCAACCCAGGCCTTTTTGCCAGTATCTGGGTTGAAGTAAAATTCTTCTATATTTGTGGGAACGTTTTTCATGTATTCCCAGGGCAACTCTTGTCTTGTTTCCTGGATTTCCTCTTTCGGCTCTTCCTTTTTTTCCTTTATAGCTTTCCAGGCGGCGTTTACCGATTTTTCGTTTAGGGTTTTTCGGAGATTCTCCGCTTCTTCGGTTTTTCCCTGGTTGCGCATGGTGTCTATTTCAGCTATGATTTTTGCTGAACGCTCTGCTGTATCATAAGATACGCCTAGTTTTTGCGCTGCAATTTGACGAGATTTTCCTATTTCTTCCAGTGGTGCAGAATTCTGCACCACTGGAGACTGATTCAAATTTTTATACCCTGCTAAAAGTTGTCTTCTTTTCGCCTTTTCCTTTTCAATTTCTTTCAATCTAGTGTATTCGCGAGCGATTTGCTCAGGAGTTTTTTGACGCTGGCGGTTTGCTTCGATAAGAAGCTCTTCAACCGCAAGAGTATCTGATTCATCCACTTCAGAAAAAACAACAGGAACCTCTTCCAGATTTGCCATTTGTGCAGCGTTAAAACGCCTATGCCCTGATATAATAAGCATACTTTTCGTAATAACTATAGGAGACATGATACCAATCTTCTTGATTGAATCTAGCAGGTCTTTATCTGCTCCATCAGAATAGATGAGAGCATTCAGGGGATGAGGTTTTATTTCGCTAATTTTGATGTATTGTATTGTTTTGTTCATTTTTTTCACCATTTTGTAATATTTCTTGAATTTTTATATAATTTTCTGCTGTAATTTTTCTTGTATTTTTTTCCCAATGTGAAATTCTTCTTTTTTGTACACCTAATAAAACAGCTAAATCTCTTTGAGAAAGACCCCTTTTTTTTCTAAGTTCTTTAATTCGATTACCTATATCCATTTTTATATTCCCTTCAAATTGATAAATTATGTTGAACAAAATGTTCTTAATAATATGAGAACATTTTGTTCCTGTCAAGAAAAAAATTGCTTTTTATTATAAAAAAAGTATTCTTATAAAAGAACAATCTGTTCTTTAATTTAGAAAGTGAAAGGCAAAATTATGAATCTTGCAGAAAAAATTGGAGAAAAGATTTATAGATTAAGAGAGTCAAAAAATATTTCTAGGGCAGAATTAGCGAAATATCTTAATGTTACTCCAAGGGCATTAGGATATTGGGAGGGTGGGAAAAGAGAAATTCCACTAGAAAAACTCATGCTTGTGTGTAAATTTTTTAATTTGTCTCTTAATAAGTTTGTTTCAGAACATAATGAAAATATAAATGATAAAAATTTAGAATCACGTGTAGAAAATATAGAATTTTATCTACAGGAAATAGGAAAAAAGTTGAATATGCCTGGAATTAATATCCATCAAACAAACAATCATAGTTCTACAGGAGTTATTGTGAAAAAATAATTCAGATTGTATTTTAAATATTTTGATATAAAATAATAAAAGAGGTGCTAAATAATGAAATGGGGATCTTACATAAGAAAAAAACAAACAAAAGGGGAATTTGACCCAGGACATATGTTTGTTTATCGTAAAAGTGAAAAAAGAATTCAATGTAGAGGATTCTATTTTAACCCTTTAGAGCTGCCAAAAGACTATCAGGATGCATCAAGCTGGAGAAAATATTTATTTGAACATAAAGTTCCAGGATATGTTAAAGACGATATTGGCGATTTAGACATTATGCAAGAACGCCCAGAATGCTTTTTAGGTATTTTGATAGATATAGATGACTCCCTGGAAGAAAAAATAGAAAAAGATGTGATAGAACAAAAAATTGGGCACTATTCTTTTAATCCAGACAAAAATCATTGTGATAATTGTGTGACATGGGCCAGAAAAAAATTCAATAAATACGCTCCCAAGTGTGAAAAATTAAAAAAAATTAGAGAAGGGCGAATTAAAGAAGCCCTAAGAGAGCTTGAGCTATGGCAACAAAAAAAATTATAAAATTTAAAGATAACGAATATGGTCTATTTTTTTCAACAGAATTGGAAGAAAATGCCATATCCATAAACAAAAAAACAGGAGATATTTTGCTCAATGAAGGGGGCGAAGAGGATTGTTATTACGGTGCATTCATATCTCCTAAGGATTTAATAGATATGTCCTTCTTGGAAGGGCGTATTATAATAAAATTTGGAAAAATTGAACACACAATAGGAATAACTGAAGAAAAAGAAAAAGCAGAGGAATGGATAAAAAAGTGTAATTCTATTATTAAGCCCATTAAAGAAAGACTTTGCCAGGCAGATGTAGTCAAGATTAAATTTGAAAGTCCAGAGGGAGAATTTTCTTTAAAAAAAATTCATAAGGTTTATGGAAGCATTGTAGCACTTAGCCAATATTGTGCATCTAGCCTGGAAGTACAACAACCATATTTCAAAAAAGGCACAACAAAATCAGAAAATTATCTTGATGCTTGTACAGTAAAGGCTGCAAAAGTAGCAAGTTATGAAATTCAAATCAAGTACCCTGTTTACATGTCTCCAAATGAATCCTTTGGAAGAGAAGTAACAAAAAGAATTTTAGAAAGTATTCGAATAGCCCAGGACCCACCAAGCAAAGAAAAATTACCAGAATGGATGAATTCAAATATATTAGAGGCTATTGCAAGAATATTAGATGGAGGGAAAATAGATTTCGGCTCCTCTGTTGAATGGTCAAAAGATTTTGAGGAAGAACAGCAATTAAGCAGTGATCCAGTAGAAGTTCCTGGAGAAAATTATGAAAAATTAATCGAACTAGCAAAGGTACTAAAAATAGCAAAAATAAAAAACATCTCTATAACGGGTGATGTTCTGGAATTATCTGCCAGATTACCTTTTGATAGATCCTTTCCAGGAAAGCGTATTATTGTTATAAAGGGATATGATGAAAAGAATCATAAAAGGACAGCTAGGGTTCCTGTATCTACAGAACAATATAAATTAGCAAGCATTGCGAATTTAGATTATGAGCAAAATAAAGGAACAAAAATTGTTGCAAGAGGAGATGTTGAAAAGATAGGATTTTATTGGTTTTTTAATAACCTCCGTTCTTTTGAAATCATAGAAAGATAGAAAATATTTATTTCATCGTTCCAAAAAAGCCGTGAACCGATCACGGCTTTTTTTATTCTACCTAATAAACAATCCTAACAAATCATCATAACTTTTTTAAAAATAATATGTTATAATTTTTTTTATTTATTTAGAAAATTTTTGTTGACAAGAACAGATTGTTCTTTTATATTAATAAAGAACAATCTGTTCTTTATTAGTCTTTTTGACGTATTTATCTTTTCTCCCTTACCACCCGGTAGGCCAAAGTGCCATCCCAAATATAGGGAACTAATAGTAGGATGGAAAGGGAGAAAAGACGATTACGCTAAAATGAACCATCCTGGAATGAAAACCGAGTTAGTAGGGTGAGACTTCCAACGCCGAGAAAGTAAAACCAGGATGGAAGAATTTCGTCATTCCAACTAAATGACCAGTAAAACAGCCAGGAGGTGAAAGCCCTCCTTTTTTCCCTTTTTCCCTGGGTATGCCATCAGGCTCATAGCTAGCCAAAGACGGAACAAACATACCCGATATACCGAAAACCGAGTTAGTAGAGCAGTGGTCTTGAACGCCGAGAGACTAGGATATGGGGGAAAATAAATATGGTATGGTACAAAATCTATAAAAGCAATACTGAAGGAAGGGAAATGGACTTAGAAACAAGAGCAAAAATATCAGTAAAAAAGATGAATAATAGAATAAAAAAGGAAATTCCCCTATTTTTTGAGTATGCGAAGACAAACATAGATGAACAAAAATTACGACTTTCTAAAATTGATGCTGACGCTAAAGTATATTCAAAAAGGATACACAAATTTCAAGAAGAACAATATCAAAAAGCAAGGATTATGGAAGAAATTGCATTTAGTATGTATCCAGAAAAAGCAAAAGAAAGTAAAAAATTTTCTGTGATTTATCGTTGGGGTTTTGATCCGAGGGAAAAAAGTGAATATTTTGCAGATTTTTGGTTTTGTTTTTTACGAGAAAACATGGCATTTTGTGATAGAGATCTTGCGGATATGTTTTGTTCTGGTCTTCCTCATCAAGAGATGGAAATCTGTCCATGTTGTGGAAGCAAAAACAAAAATCCGCAATATAAATATAAGATTGTATCTTTCATAATAGAACAGAAAAGTTTTTTTGGTGAATCCCATGAAGAAAATTCTACGCAAGGTAGTTGATATAGACTACTACTTTTTACTCCTAAAAGGTTATAACAAATTATGAAAATCATAAATGATATGGATGAGCATATATTAAAAGTAACTAAAAATATGATAAAACAAGCTCAAGAAGATAAAAAAAATTTTATATCTTATATAGAGCTTTTATTGAAACAAGAAGCTGATCTATATAAAGCTAAAAAGCTTGATATGCCTGAAGAGATGATTATAGAAAGAATTGCTTCTAAAGTAAATCAAGATGCATTTTCAGAAATAGCTAATTTAACAAAAGAAGTAAAAGAATTAAAACAGATTTTATATCTACACATAAAGCTAAGTAAAACATCATCTGATAAAGTTAATGAATACTTAGATTCAATAATAAAGATTGAGGAAAAGATCAAGGAAACAATCGAGGAAACAATCGAGGAAACAATCGAGGAATCCCATGAAGAAAATTCTACGCAAGGTAGTTGATATAGACTACTACGGAAATTCCAGGGTAGTCCTGAAATTAGAATGCGGACATGGTAAAGCGTATAACATGGCTTCCTGGATGATAAACAGGAAACCACCAGAATTATGCCTGTGCAGGGTATGTATGTTTTTACAAGAAAATTCGAGGATTTTAGCGAAAGTAAGATAACCCAAGCTTGGTTTTGTCTTACGTAGTAGCATGTGTGCATGTTTTTACAATACGGTGAATTAGAGACGATAAGTTTTTTCGATTACAGACATCATTAGAGACATCGGGTGGAAGGCCTCTCTCCACCCATTTTTAAGGAAGGGAATATGGGAATAGTAGAAATTCAAAACAAGATAGACAGCCTGAAAGCAAGCAAATGGCACGCTATCACAATGGAAGTGGATGAGAAAAAGATAGAAGCTCTAAGTAAAAAAATCAGTATGATGTACATGAGACTTTGTGTTCTCATGCAACAAAATATAGCATAAGGGGTTTAGCATGAAAAAATATTGCCTTACTTGTCCAAAGTGCGGTAATGATGAGTGTATAGATGCCCAACTACATGATCCATCTATTCTTTTTTGCTCTGAATGCGAGGAGCAGCTTGATTTTGAGGAAATCAGAAATATCATAGACGGTTGGCAAGAATACATAAAAGATTATGATGAGATGCTGAAAACCGAATCTGACCATGATGAAAAAAAATAGCATGGTAGGAGGTTCATAGATGGAAAAAGACAAATTCATGAACTTCTTTTGTCGTGAGATGGTAGTGTACAGAAATTTAAAAGGCATCTCACAGAGTAAACTTGCTTGCATTCTGGGAGTTACAAGATTTACTATAATTAATTATGAAAATGGTCATAGAGTACCAGACATTTGTATTGGGTTAAAGATTGCAAAGATTCTGGGGATCAAGTTGGAAAGGATTATGGATAATATATGCTAATCGGATATGCCAGGGTTTCCACACAGGAGCAAAGCCTGTATGCTCAGGAGGATTTGCTCAAAAAGGCTGGATGTGAGAGAATATTCTCGGATAAAATATCGGGAGCATATTTTTTCAGGCAAGGCTTATATGAAATGAAATCGCTTCTGAGAGAGGGTGATATTATTCTTGTGTGGAGACTGGATCGTTTAGGACGTTCTATGAAGGAACTGATTCTTTTAGTGAATGAGCTAGAAAAGCGTAAGGTAGGATTAAGAAGCATGACAGAGAACATTGATACTACAACACCAACTGGAAAGCTAGTATTTCATATATTTGCTTCTCTGGCAGAATTTGAAAAGAATCTGATATCCGAGAGAACAAAGGTAGCCTTACAAGCAGCAAAAGAACGTGGAAATATAGGAGGTAGACCACGTATAAACAAAGAAAATTTGGCTATGGCTGTTGCAGCATATCATAACAACACAAAAACTGTAACAGAGATATGCAATTTTTTTAAAATAGGCAGAATGACTCTCTATAGAGAAATCAAAAAAAACAGTACCAAAACTCATACCATAAGTAAGAATAAAAATGGTATAAGTTTTGGTACTTTGCAACCCGCATAATACCGTTAAAAAAAAATGAATTTTTGAGTGTCCCAAAAAGGATCGTTTTAGTACTAAGGAGAAAATCTATGTTTAGTCAATATGATGAAAATATTTTTACAGATTGTCAGTTAGTTATCAGAAAGTCCGAAAATGGTTTTCAGTGTGATATGACAAGATTGATGATTCCAGGCGGGTTAGTAGAAAAAGAATGTGATCCTGAGCAGGATAAAAAAATTTTGGAAAATTTATGCGATTCTTGTGCTGAATTTATAGTCCAGAGTAAAAAAGAGGGAAATGAAATAAAAAAAGAAGAGATAAAAGAAAGTCTAAAAGATTTTTATAATTCTATACAAGATTTTAAGGTATTGCAGGAAAAACAATATACCAGATACCCTACAAGGGAAAGAAAAAGCTATGTATTTGGTACGTTAGAGGAATTGAAAGAATTCATGGAAGGAATTTTCATTCTGGAGTCCATATAATGATCTACATGGAAGATGGAAACGGTTTGATACCTGGAGGTTTGAAAAGATGTTCCAGGGAAAGACAGAATCCTCCGGAGACATTTCAAAAAGGTTTCATTACCATAGAAGAAGGCTCTGGTTTGATACCGAATAAGCCTATCTTAGTACAAAATCCAGCAGGACAGGTATGTGTTGGAAAAACATCAAAATTAGGACTGGATAGGCCTTGCCTTTCTTTTCCCATAGAAAATACCTGCATTTCTACATCAGTAAGAATGAACAATCCTGACCATGTTTGTACTTATTGCTATGGTAAACAAGTAGGAATCAGGTTGAACATGCCAACTGCAATAAAATCCAGGAAAGAAAACTACAGGATTTACAGAGAAGAAAATGAAACCTTCTGGAAGCAACTACAAGGATGGATACTTTATAACGAAGTCAAGACTAACTTTTTCCGATACTTTGTAGTAGGAGATATACCAGATGAGCATTTCCTTTTCAATGCAAATGAAATTGCGGAAATGTTTCCCAAAATACCCTTCTGGATACCAACATTAAAGACAGGATTCCTGAAAAGGTTTCTGGAAAAAGAGGAGCATGAGCTTGCTTCTAATTTGATCATCAGGCTATCTTCTCCTCTTGTAAATGAAATCGATCCAATAAGGTTTGAATGGAAAAGTATGACCTATACAGGAAAGCAGCCAAAAGGCTCTTATCGGTGTCCATCATCTGATCAGGATGATGAATGCAGAGATTGTTGGGCATGTTGGAATAAGAAAGTAAAGCTGATAGCTTATCCTCTCAATCTACAAGAAAGAAAAGGAAAGCCAAAAGTAAAAAGAAGTGAATATATTTAAAGGAGAAAAGCATGTCATTATGGAGACCAGAGCAAGACCAGCTCACGCAGGATGAAGTATCTGCGATTCGGGCAAGTGGGCTGATTTCTACTGACCAGGTAGCCAAAAAAAGCGAACTAGAAGGAAAGGTATCTGTAGCAGATTTCCAATCCTTCCTGGATGTGATGGATTGGCAAAATAGCGTAAATTCCCCAGTGCAATACTATAAGGAAACAGCACCAACAGGAGCGGGGGCAAGCGAGGGAGAGTTATGCGTTTGTGCCGATGGTAAGCTATACGAGTTTACAGGCGGTGCATGGGTAGGAACAAGCTTTTCTGTTGGGGATCGTTTCTGGCATTATGAGACAGGAACAGACGATTCAGGGGATTCAGGAACACATACTGCAAGCAATAAGCTTTATGAGTGGGACGGTGAATCACTTTTGGATGATTCCCCTACTTTCGGCACGATAGCATCAGTAGAAAGTGAAGGAGAATTTTATTGGTATGATGGTGTGATTGTAAAAAAATTTTCCAGCTCGCAATTGACAGCGAATGAAGTAGCTGCAATCCAGGCTGCTAATTTTGCTCCTGGTGATGTCGTTGCAAAATTATCTGACATACCCTCTCCGCAGTTGACAGAAAATGAACTTGCTGCAATCCAGGCTGCTAATTTTGCTCCTGGTGATGTCGTTGCAAAATTATCTGATA